>JBJKQE010000001.1:0-14714 GCA_046705645.1 Ignavibacteriaceae bacterium
AGCTTTAATTACAATTTCAGGTCCGATCCCATTAATATCTCCGCAAGTAAAAGCAAAATCATTCATTATTTTTTAACAAAGTATAATTTCCTGTTCCGTCCTTTTCAACAAACTCAAATATTCTATCCGGATTTTCATAAATCCAACGTTCGACCATTCTACCGTATTGGTTCGAAGTTCTCTCAACTTTTTTCGGTTTCCCGTATATAATATATATTTTTCCCCTGTCTGTATCGGCGCCGTTTTTCCCGGATAATGTGGAATAATTTCTTACGGCATAATCAACTCTTGAATAAAATTCATTCATAAGAGGATTAAACTCCGTTGATTTGGTAGGATCGAACTTCTTCCAATAATTAAAAAGGACTTCGTTGTATTTACTAGAACTATAATTTAATAAAGAATCAACCAAAGCTTTATTAGCCGTATATTTCAATATCTCTATTGCCTCTTTTGCATCAAAAAGTGAAAACGGTTTATTGAACCACTTTACATTTTCTGCAAAATATTTTTTCATTTTTGTGTTTTCTTTTTGGGAGATATAAACCTGGAACTCCCCTTCATTTAGCTTTTGACTAAAATTCTCTATTACAAAATTTCTAAAGTGTCCAAAGTTATGTTGAGTCTCAATTAGTATTTTATTATCACATTCTTTTAAAGTAATATCAGAATCAAAATACGATTTTACGGTACCGGAAAAAACCGTATCGTCCTTATTAAATATTTTTATTTTAATTTCATTTATAGTTGTATCTTTAGACGGAATAATCATAGAATAACTATCTTCGCTGAAAGGTATACTGCCGTCAAAGTTTGTAAGTTCGAATGACTGAGAATTATCGCATGATATCTTAAATGAATCACAAATTAGTGGTCTTAAAAATTTAGAAATTTCCTTAAGTCTGGTTGAAAACTTTACCGGGTGTACTCTAATGTCCCGGTTTGAGTTCTCATCGGAAATTATTGGAAGTATGTTGAAAAACCCTTCCCCGGTATTAAAAGATAAAACGCCTTGAATATATTTATCGCCGGCTACTGTCTCATCAAAATTGTCGGTCGAAATTATTTTTTCTTCATTCTGCCTTGTTTTAAATTGTCCGGCAGAGTCAGTTACTTCAATAGTAATTCTAAAACCGGCTGTATACTTATTTCCATCCTTAATAAAAACGAATCTGTTATAGGGGACCCTGTATGAATAATATATATTGTTTGTCGTATCAGATGGAATGATATGTATTTCTGAATATACAAATTGAGGTAATTTCTGAGATTTGTTTGCTTCAGTAAATAAGAAAAAAAATATTAAAATAAATATGATATTAAAATTTACTTTCGGCATCGGCTAATAAATTAATAGTTGAACTATTATAAATATATAGTTTATTTATCATTACCGCCAAACATAAAATTATTCCCATCCGCTTTGGAATTTTTATTCTTTTTGTAAAATAAAGAAGCAGATTCTATTACTTAAACATTTATCTAACAATTAAGAAACATGTCCTGATTTTAAAATGGACAAAATACAAGACTAATAATTTCCAAACATTTCAAATCGGGTAAATGTCATCATAATAGATTTAACTGACAAAGTAAATTTGAATTAATAATCAGAAGGGTAAATTCCCATTTAATTTTAATACAACTAACTATTCATATTATTCAGAAACTCTTTATTATTTTTGGTACCTCTAATTTTATCCAATAAGAAATCCATAGCTTCAACCGGATTAAAATCACTGAGAATTTTTCTTAATATCCAGACTTTGGCAAGTTCATCTTCTTTCATTAAAAGATCTTCTCTTCTAGTACCGGAGCGATTAACATCAATTGCTGGGAAAATTCTTCTGTCGCTTAGGTCACGGTTTAGCACTAATTCCATATTACCAGTACCTTTGAATTCTTCAAAGATAACGTCATCCATACGACTGCCTGTATCGATCAATGCAGTTGCAATAATAGTCAAACTTCCTCCATCTTCAGTATTTCTTGCAGCTCCGAAAAATCTTTTTGGTTTGTGAAGAGCATTTGCGTCAACACCACCGGAAAGAATTCTTCCACTATGGGGAACAACTATGTTGTGAGCTCTAGCCAATCTTGTAATACTGTCGAGTAGGATAACAACATCCTCTTTAGCTTCGACCAATCTTTTAGCTTTTTCAATTACCATATCGGCAACCTGAACATGTCTCTCCGCAGGCTCATCAAAAGTAGAACTAATAACTTCGCCCTTTACGGAACGTTCCATATCCGTGACTTCTTCCGGCCTTTCATCGATTAATAAAATAATTAATTTTATTTCCGGGTGGTTTCTTGTAATTGAGTTGGCAATTTTTTGAAGCAGGATAGTTTTACCGCTTTTAGGAGGCGATACGATTAATCCTCTTTGGCCTTTGCCTATAGGAGAAAGTAAATCCATAATTCTCATGGAGTATTCTCCCGGCGCAGATTCCAAATTTATTCTTCTTGTTGGGTAGACGGGTACCAGATTATCGAAGAGTGTTCTTTCTCTTATTCCTTCGGGTTCAAGGCCGTTTACAGCCTCAACTCTTAGTAAAGCGAAAAACCTCTCTCCTTCTTTCGGGGGTCTTACCTGTCCGCTTACGAAATCCCCGGTTCTTAAACTGAATTTTTTAATTTGGGACGGTGAAACATATATATCATCAGGCGAAGGCAGATAGTTATAATCCGATGAACGTAGAAAGCCGTATCCATCGGGTAAAACTTCGAGAACACCTTTGGAGAAAGTTAGGCCATCTTTGGCAGTTTGGGCTTCCAAAATCTTAAAGATGAGTTCCTGCTTCCTCAGATCACTATAACCCGAGATACCGAGATCCTTTGCTATAGCGTTAAGTTCCACAATCTTTTTCGACTTGAGTTCAGAAATATCCATTGGCATTTTTTTGGTCCTAGTTTATTTTTTTTTTATGGTTAAATAATTAATTAACAAAATTAAATTTCTTTATGATTTTAACCGGATATGCATTCGGGGACTAATATTAATTTTAATTCATAGTTTTTTGTTGATAGGAACAAGAGGTTCAATCGAAACATACGCTTAATTAAAAAAAATGTCAAGCAATTTTATTACCCTGCAAAAATGTTTTTATTTCACCTAAAAGGTACATACTTCCTATTACAACCAAACAGTCCCCGGAATTTACTTTAGAAAAATCTACTATAAATTTAACAGGGTTCTCTTCAGGCATTACTTTTAAGTTTAATTCCCCGGCAATTTTTAAAATCTCCTCAATTTTAGCGGATCTCTCAAAATTCATCTGGGTAACATAAATTTCATCAAAAACTTTACTCAAGTATGTTAACATTTCCTTGACGGATTTGTCTTTCATTACTCCAAATAATAAAATTCTCTTAGAGTAATTATTCAAATCCCTTTTAAATTCCGTTAGAAAATTTTGAATACCCTCAGTATTATGAGCAGAATCAAAAATAATATCAGGATTATGAGAATAATACTCAAATCTGCCCTGTATACTTGTGTTTTTAATTACATTTTTAACGCCGGCAGAAACGGCTTTTAAATTTTCATTTAACAGTGTTTTGGAAACTACCAGTCCTGCAAGGGCAGCATTATATTTTTGATACCATCCTTTTAACGGCATATTCCAATCATCTAATTCAATTTCTTCCGTGTACAACTCTAATTGATTCCCTTTTACATTAACATAATCCGAAATTCTAAATAATTTACTCTCGGTTTCTCTGCATTTCTCTTCTACTACTGCTTCGGCTTCCAAAGGCAGTTTTCCAATAAATACCTGTATGTTCTTTTTTATAATAGCAGCCTTTTCAAAAGCTATTTTTTTTATTGTGTCTCCTAATATATTTGTATGTTCCAGGCTAATGGAAGTAATAACAACAGCTAAGGGATTTAGAACATTTGTTGCATCCAGTCTCCCACCTAATCCTGTTTCAATGACTGCGAAATCTACTTTATTATCTGCAAAATATTTAAATGCTATTGCAGTTGTAACTTCAAAAAAAGTTAATTTATGCTCATCTATATAATCGACAGATTCCGAAATAAAGTTTACAACATAATCATCAGGAATTTGTACATTATTTATTTGTATCCTTTCATTAAATTTTATGAAATGCGGAGAAGTATACAATCCGACTTTGTAGCCATATTCCATCAATATACTTGCAATAAAAGCTGCCGTACTTCCCTTTCCGTTTGAACCTGCAATATGGATAGTTTTTAATTTACTTTGAGGATTGCCAAGAGTCGAAAGAAAGTTTTTAATATTTTCCAACCCAAGCTTAATTCCAAATGTATGGAGTGAATAAAGTTTTTCTAAAGCTGATTTCAATTCCATATATATTAAATAATATAAGAAGCTGTTAATTGCGATATTTTTTCAATACCGTTTTCAATACAATATTTTTCAATAGAATCCAATATTTCTAATGATTCAGACGGATTAATAAAATTTAATGTTCCCAACTGTACGGCGGATGCACCAACTATCATAAACTCAATTACATCTTTCCAATTCATTATTCCGCCGATTCCGATGATAGGTATATCAATATTCCGGCTTATTTCCAAAACTTTAGCCAACGCAACCGGTTTTATGGCAGGCCCGGATAAACCTCCGTTTATATTAAATATTTTTGGTTTCCTTTTATAAATATCGAATGAAGTGCCTACCAAAGTATTTATTGCAGATACGGCATCTCCCCCCTCTTCCTTTACAACTTTTGCAAATTCAGATATATAAGAAACATTCGGCGATAATTTTATGATTACCGGTTTATTTGTTTCTGCTTTTACTTTTGAAGTTATTTTTCCAACCATGGAAACATTGTTCCCGAACTGCAAGCCCCCTTCTTTTACATTCGGACATGATACGTTTATTTCAAATGCTTTAATTGTTTCTTCTTCGGTTAATATTCTGGTACATTCGGCATATTCCTCTATAGTACTTGCCGCGATGTTGCAAATTAAAGGGACATCATATTTTTTTAGGAAAGGGATTTTTTCTTTTAAGAAAACTTCTACTCCGACATTTGCTAATCCAATGGCATTTAACATGCCGGAAGGTGTTTCGACGATTCTTTGCGGCGGATTCCCCTTTCTTGGTTTTAAGCTAAGGGACTTTGTAATTATGCCGCCGATTTTATTTAGATCAACAAGCTCTGATATTTCATTTCCATAGCCAACGGTTCCGGATGCAAGCAGGATCGGGTTTTTAAGTTTTAATGAACCGATTCGTACCGATAAATCTACACTGTTCATATAATTACATCCTTAACGTTAAAGACAGGTCCGTCTTTACACACCAATAAATATTTGTCAGTTTGTTTTGTAGATTCAATAGGACAGCCCTGACAAATTCCGAAACCGCAAGCCATTGCACATTCAGTAGAAACTTCACAATTAAAATTATGTGTTATACAAAATTCTTTTAATACTCTTAACATTGCATTGGGACCGCAAGCAAAGATTTTAATTTTATTTGAATTTAGCAATTCAAGATTATTTTGAAGCAAATCCAAAACAGTACCCTTAAATCCTAATGAGCCATCTTCTGTTGCAATTGAAATATTTTTCATTCCGTGTGTAATAATGTCTTTAAAAGATTTCCCGCCAATAAAAGTATAAACTTTTTTTTGAATTCCAATTGTCCTAATCAAATAAGGGAATGGTGCTGCTCCTAATCCTCCTCCGACTATTATAGCTGTGTCATATGAATCTTCAAAGTTAAATCCATTTCCAAGAGGACCTAGAACGTCTATAGTATCACCAAAATGTTTTTGTGCTAAAATCTTTGTACCTTCACCGAGAATATTAAACATAATATAAAAGTATTCACCTTCCACATCGCAAACACTAAACGGCCTTCTTAACAAAGGATATATTGTTTCTGAAACTCTTATGTTGAGAAATTGACCCGGTTTTATAATACTTGCGATTTCAGGGCTATGGATTTTTAGCAAAAATATTTTATTATCAAGCTCTATTGTTCTATCAACAGGAGCATTAATGATGAACAAATTATTTCCTTTTCGAAAATTGCGGAATTAATATTATTTATTCGATTAGTTAAAGATGAAAGCCTAGGCAGGCACAAGTATTTCTTTATTTTCCTATTTTATTAAAATTAATTAGAAATTCAATACAAATATATAAACTTTTTTTATTTGCAAAAAATATAACTTCGAATAGAAAATTACTTACTTTAAATATTGCTTCTCAATAGTTATTATTTTATTTAATCTTTTCTGATGCCTTCCGCCTTCAAAGTTTGATTTCAGCCATACTTCCAAAACAGATTTGGCGGTTTCCTCTCCAATGGACTTAGCCCCTAAAGTCAGTATATTGGCATTATTATGTTCTCTTGCACTTTTTGCAGTAAATTCATTGAAACAATTTGCAGCTCTAATTCCCGGGATTTTGTTGGCTGTAATTGCCGACGGATTTCCTGTAGCATCTATTATAATTCCAAAATCTACTACTTTTTCCAGAACTTTAGATGAAACGGCAAAAGCGAAATCCGGATAATCGCACGAACTTTCATTATATGTTCCTACATCAATTATTCCCTTGCCTTTATCAGATAGAATTTTAGAAATTATATTTTTCAACTTAAAGCCGGTATGATCGGAACCTATTGCTATTTTATTCGTCCTGCTAACATATAATTCATGATTTTTCTCTTCATTTAATTCCCTTACAATTTCTTTTTTAACAATATTAATACCAAGTGATTTTATTTTATCCAAAGCAAGCGGAGTTAATAAATCATCATCACCAACGGGAATGACTTTTAACCCTTTTCTGTTCAGCTTAACTATGTCGGATTCGGTAATTAAACTTTTCATTTTTCTATAAAAGAATTATTTCATTTAAGATTTTATATCTCACTTATAAATGCTGTGTTAATTTATTAATTTTCAAATGATCCACAACTTTTTTTACTTCTTGAGTCTGATCTCTGCGGCAAATTAATAACGCATCTTTAGTATTAATTACAATTAAATTTTCTATTCCGATTACTGCAGTAAATTTATCCGGAGAATAAACATAAGAATCAACCGTCATTTCGGTAAATACTTTGCCAATTATCGCATTTCCATCTCCATCCTTATCGGATAATTGATATACTTCTTCCCAGCTTCCTACATCGCTCCAAGAAAATTCACTTTTAATAAGAAAAACCTTTTGAGATTTCTCCATAATGCCGTAATCAATGGAAATATTTCTCAACATACCGTATACGTTATTTAATGTATTTTCAAAATTAGATGTGCCAATATCAATTTTAATTTTTTCCAATCCTTCATGGAGTTCCGGTAAATAAATTTTAATTTCTCCAAGGATAGCATCTGCTCGCCAGATAAACATTCCACTGTTCCAGAAAAAATCTCCGCTTTCTAAAAACCTGACTGCCGTAGCATAATTGGGCTTTTCCGCAAACGTGTATACTTTAAATATATTTTCAGCAACTGTTCTTTCATCAATTTGGATATAACCGTAACCTGTTTCCGGTCTTGTCGGCTTAATACCTATCGTTACCAATCCTTTGGATTCGTAAGCAAACTTTAAAGAAGTTTTAATGGTTTCATGGAAATCATCCAGGTCTTTTATAATATGATCTGCAGGAAGGACTATCATCACTCCGTCTTTTGATTTTTTTTCTATAATTATTGAGGCCAGACCTATACATGCAGCAGTATTTCTACCGAAAGGTTCTTCAATTATATTTTCGCTTGGAATATTTGGCAGCTGTTCTTCAATTTCCGGTTTTTGAATTTTGTTTGTTATAATAAAAATATTTTCATTTTTTACTAAACTGTTTAATCTGGAAACAGTATTCTGGATCATAGTTTTTTCACCAAAAATCTTTAGTAGCTGTTTTGGAGTTTTTTCTTTACTCCTAGGCCAAAACCTTGAGCCTATACCGCCAGCCATAATTACTGCGTATACATCCATATTATATTGTTTCCTTTAATTTAATTGATTGAATTTCATTTCCGAATTCTTCAGCACGATTTAGATAATTTGTAATATCCACCTCCTTGCCTTTTACTACTGCTACTATTACAATTAAACATGCCCGAATAGATTCTATTACGTTCCTGCCGGGCATTAACTCCCGTGCCCTTATCAGCATCAAGGATTTTGAAACTATGCTGTGCATGTTAGCAATTATTCCGAATCCAATCTTTTGTGATACTTCTCCGTTTTTATTCATTATCCTGGCATATTTAAGTATTATTTCAGGATCTATTTCGTTTTTTGATAACTGTTTCAACATAGCATCTATTGGCTTAATATGCTTTAGAATTTCTGCTTCATAATTTTGAAAAAAGATATCCTCTTCTTCCTTCTCTTCTTCCAGGATTAATTTTTCCTTTATCAGATCTGTTTCCGGCTTTGAAATATTTGGTTCACCGACTTTTCTTTTGAAAAAATCACCTTTAACCCGATCATTTATTTCCGAATTCTCTTCACTTTCTACACTCAACTCTTTTGACGAAGATAACTTTTCTATTGCCTTTTTAAAGATATTCGGATTGACCATATCAAGCATTCGGTTTAGGTCTTTTATAAGACACTGGCTATGTTCTTTAAACTTCTCAGAAAATTTAAGGAAGTCCGGCTGGGCTTGATTCAGGTAAGAATAAATTTCGTCCAATCGTATTGCCAGAGTAGATAGTTCCGTAATTTTTTTCATTTCAGAAATATCGGAATTAAGATTTAAAGATCTTGAAATAACTCCCCTTAATAAGGCAACTACTTCTATTTTTTCAGTACTTAGGCGCAGGTTATTTGCAGCGATAGAAATACATTGGATAATATATTGTTTTATTAAATCCATTTAATCCTTATACACTCTCGGAATTCTTCCGCTGATATTACAAGTAATTTCATAAGGTATAGTATTTAAGATTTTCCCCCAATCCCATGCTGTAATTTCACGGTTATTATTTTTTCCCAGCAAAATTACTTTTTCATTTATTTTAATATCGTCAAAACCAATTTCAAACATAATTCTATCCATAGTAACTCTGCCAACCTGTTTGTATAATTTCCCTTTAATTATTGCCGAAGCTTGGTTGGTTAAATTTCTATTATATCCGTCTGCATAGCCAATCGGGACAGTAATAATTTTCGTATTTTTTTTAGCAGTAAATAATCTTCCGTAGCTTACTGTTTCTCCTTTTACTAATTCTTTAATACTTGCAGCATAAGAATAAATAGACATAACAGGCTTTAGCGGAATTGATTCACTTGTTTCTAAAGATGGATAATACCCATATAATGAAATACCCGGCCTAACCATATCAAGATATGAATCAGGCATATTTAATATTGCACCGCTGTTTGCAGCATGTGCTAATCCATAATTTATTTTTCTTTTCTCTAACTCTTTAATTAAATTTTTAAATCTTTTTAATTGAAGATCAGCAAATTTTTTATCTTTTTCATCAGATGTTGCGAAGTGTGTATAAATTCCATCAATTAAAAAATTTTTATTTTTGCTTAATCCTTCAATAAAATTTGCAGCCGTATCATACTTAATCCCCAATCGATTCATTCCAGTATCAACTTTAACTTGTACCTTAATCTTATAATTTTTGTTTTGTTTGAAACTATTATTTCGAAAATTTAAGAGTAATTGTAAATGTCTAGCTTCAAATACAGTAGGAATTATATTGTTTTTAAAAACCAACCCCACTTCATTCTTAGTAATTGGTTCAAAAACTAAAATTGGTCGTTTTATTTTTAGCTGTCGAAGTTCAACAGCTTCGTCAACTAAAGCCACAGCATAATATTCAGGACTTTTATCCCCTAAAGATTCTAATGCTAAAACTGTTTTTCCAACACCATGGCCGTAAGCATTAGCTTTTACTACCGCCATAATTTTACTTTTTTTTACTTTCTTCCTAATATTTAAAAAATTGCTCTTTAACCTAGAAAGATTGATTTCTGCATAAGTAGAACGCATTAACACATATTTTAATTTTATCACAAAATATAAATTTTATTGAAGTTATAATCAATTAAAGAGAGTATTATTTGAGTTTATTCAATTTACTTGAATATATACTTTATTGTTATAAATTTTTTGTAAAAATGTTATAAATTCCGGATTGCTAATATTCTCTTAATTGAGAACGGAATTTATTCTAACATTCTTATTATTGATAAATTAAATATTTTTGAATATTCATTTATATAATTGTAGGTCATTATTTTAGTGTAACTATTTTGGCATATATATTGTCTGTGTTAGAGCGATTTAATAATTTATAAATCGTACTAAAAAATGTATTATTCTTAAAATTCTTGACATTACTTAAGGCTTGTCGTAATTTTTCACGAAAAATTATAATAAAAAATGTTAACTGAATTTGGTAAAATTTTTGCGTTCATGATGCTGGCAGCAGTTTTTGTAGTTGTTGCTATAATTGCTGCTAAGTTTATTAGACCGGCTAGACCCACTCATGAAAAATTACTTACTTATGAATGTGGTGAAGATACAATCGGTACGCCATGGGTAAAATTTAATATTAGATTTTACGTCGTTGCGCTTATCTTTTTAATATTTGATGTAGAAATAGTTCTGCTTATTCCATGGGCTCTTGTTTATAAAGAATTCGGCCTTGGAGGTTTTCTGGTAGGTGCTATTTTCCTTTTCCTTCTAGGTTTGGGAATGGCATACGAGTGGCGTAAAGGTGATCTTGAATGGGCTCGCCCTAAAATTGAACCGCCGATATTAAAAAAAGAATTAGTACAAGAAGAAGTTGAAGTTTAGATTACAGTACCTTTTTATTAAACTTAAATTAATATAAATAAAGAATTATATGGGTTTACTAGATCAGCAATTTACAAAAGAAAGTATAGTTGTAACAAAAGTAGAGGATTTATTAAATTGGGCTAGACTTTCCTCTTTATGGCAAATGGGATTTGGTCTTGCATGCTGCGCTATTGAAATGATGGCGACTTCCGCATCTCACTATGATTTTGATAGATTCGGTGTTATTCCTCGTAATTCTCCTCGTCAATCTGATGTTATCATTGTTTCAGGAACAGTCACGCTTAAGATGGCTATAAGAATTAAAAGGCTTTACGAACAAATGCCCGACCCTAAATATGTTATTTCAATGGGAAGCTGTTCTAATTGCGGTGGTCCTTATTGGGAACATGGATATCATGTTTTAAAAGGAGTCGACCGTGTAATACCAGTTGATGTTTATGTACCGGGCTGTCCGCCTCGACCGGAAGCATTATTAGAAGGATTATTAAAACTTCAAGAAAAAATCAGAAAAGAATCTTTGGTGAAAAAAACAGCATGAAAAATCCGGATGAAATATTTAATATATTAAAAGAAAAATTCGGGGACTCCGTTATTGAACTTGTTTCATCTCAACCCGTTGAACCTTTTATTACAATAAAACCAAATGAGATAGACAAAATTTGTCGTTTCCTTTTTGAAAATGAAGAACTTTTATTTGATAGTTTGATGAATCTTTCCGGCGTTGATGATGCAAACGGGAAAAAAGTAGCCGACCAAAATGGTGATAATATTATTGAAGGCGGAACTTTAAGCGTTTATTATCATCTCGAATCTACAAAAATCAAACACAAACTAGTCCTTAAAACTTCTACTCCAAGAGAAAACCCCGAAGTGAATTCTGTTGAAAGTATCTGGAGACATGCGGACTGGCATGAACGTGAAGCTTATGATTTATTCGGTATAATATTTTTAAATCATCCTGATTTAAGAAGAATTCTGATGCCATATGATTGGGAAGCCGGTCATCCGCTTAGAAAAGATTATAAAAATCCAGAATTTTATCACGGTATGAAGGTACCTTATTAAAAATTAATTGAATTAAACTATGGCTCTTAAAACTGAACAAATGGTACTTAATATGGGTCCTCAACACCCCGCAACTCACGGTGTGTTAAGACTTGAGCTTGAATTGGAAGGCGAAATAATTCAAAGCGTTCGACCGCATATTGGTTACCTGCACCGATGCTTTGAAAAACATGCCGAAGCTATGACCTATCCTCAAGTTATACCTTATGTAGATAGAATGGATTATTTAGCCTCTATGTACAATGAATTAGGGTATGTTATTGCCGTTGAAAAATTATTAGGCATTCAAGTCCCCGAAAGAGTTGAATATATTAGAGTAATTATGGGAGAATTGCAAAGAATTGCTTCTCACTTAGTTGCTATCGGAACTTATGGAATGGATATAGGCGCATTTACACCTTTCCTTTATTGTTTCAGAGATAGAGAAAAAATATTAAGTCTTTTTGAGATGACTTGCGGTGCCAGACTTCTTTATAACTACTTTTGGATTGGCGGGCTTTCACATGACTTGCATCCCGACTTTGTAAGATCTGCCAAAGAATTTGTTAAATATTTTAGACCAAATATAAAAGAATTAAACGATTTATTGACGAATAACAGAATTTTTATTGATAGGACTGCTAAAGTCGGTGTTTTACCTCTTGAAACAGCAATTAACTATGGTATTACCGGCCCAAATTTAAGAGGGAGCGGCTTAAAATGGGACTTAAGAAAAGAAGATCCATATTCAATTTATAATAAATTTGATTTTGATATTCCAACCGGGCAAGGGTTAGTTGGAACTGTTGGTGATTGCTGGGATAGATATTACGTAAGAATTCAAGAAATGGAGCAAAGCCTTAGAATTATTGAACAAGCACTTGAACAATTACCTGATGGAGATGTTACATCCGCAATTCCCAAAAGAGTAAAACCCCCTGTCGGGCAGATTTATTCAAGAGTTGAAAATCCTAAAGGTGAATTAGGTTATTTTATAATAAGCGATGGTTCGTTAAATCCGTTCAGAGTAAAGGTACGTGGACCATCCTTTGTTCATTTAGGCGTCATGAATGAATTATGTAAAGGTTATATGGTTGCTGATGTAATTGCTATTCTTGGAAGCATCGATATAGTTTTAGGAGAGGTAGACCGATGATATACCAATTTTTTTATAGTATTACAGGAAGTTTTCTAATCGCTGATATTATTCAGAGCCTTCTGCCTTTATTCATATTCATTCTTCCATTCGCACTTTTTGCCGTATGGCTTGAGCGAAAAGTATCTGCACACATGCAGGACCGTTTAGGCCCGATGAGAGTTGGTTCTCATGGCTGGCTGCAGACAATTGCCGATATCACGAAGTTAGTTCAAAAAGAAGATATTGTAGCAACTGAAAACGACAAACCATTGTTTAATATAGCACCCGTACTCGTTTTCGTTGGAACCTATGCTGCCTTTGCTGCAATTCCTTTTTCAAGTGCATATATAGGGTCAAATATCGATTTGGGAATTTTCTTTATTGTAGCAGTTTCCGGATTTGTTGTGGCAGGCATCTTAATGGCAGGCTGGTCTTCAAACAACAAATATTCACTTCTCGGTGCTATGCGTTCAGCTGCTCAGATTATCAGCTATGAAATTCCAACTGTTCTCGTAATAATAACCATCATTATGATTACAGGTACTCTTAACTTAAACACTTTAAGTGAAATGCAAACCGGGCATTTTTGGAATTGGATGATTTTAGGCGGTCCGCAATTAGGAATATCTAAGTTTTTATTAATTCCTTTTATGATTGTTGGATTCGTTATCATTTATATAAGTACTCTAGCCGAAGTAAATAGAACTCCTTTTGATATTCCTGAAGCAGAATCAGAATTGGTTTCCGGTTATCATACAGAATATTCAGGAATGAAGTTCGCAATGTTTTTCCTAGCAGAATATGCAAATATGTTTGCAGTTTCTGCAATTGTAACGGTTCTTTTCTTCGGAGGTTATCAATCACCTATTGGTTATTTAGGCAATCTGCTTCACTTAAAATGGCTGATTCCGATTGAACAGCTATTTTGGTTTACTACTAAAGGTATATTCTTCGTGTTTGTTCAAATGTGGCTTAGATGGACATTACCAAGATTAAGAGTTGACCAATTGATGGCCGCATGCTGGAAATATTTGATACCTCTGGCTTTCGTTAATTTAATTATCATCGGTTTAATAACATTGTTATAATTATATGAGAGAATACTTAAATAACATTTGGACTGCAATTGCAACTGTAATGATAGGAATGAAGGTTACCTTCAAACACCTTTTTGTTCCCGCAGTTACTATCCAATACCCAGATGTTAAACCACAGTTACCCGAAAGAGAAAGAAATCGTCTTTATGTAAATATGGATGATTGCATCGGGTGCGATCAATGTGCTCGTGCCTGCCCAGTAGATTGCATAACAATTGAAACAGTTAAAGGCTTGCCGGGTGAAGACTTAGGCAAAACTTCTAATAATAAACGGAAGGCTTTGTGGGTTACAAAATTTGATATAGATTTTGCTAAATGCTGTTATTGTCAACTGTGTGTTTTTCCCTGCCCTACTGAATGTATTTATATGACGGATGTTTATGAATTTTCTGAATTCGAAAGAGAAAATTTATTATACGATTTTGTTACTCTGACTCCTGAAGAAAGAGAAGAAAAGAAGAAGAATTACACTGAATTTGAAGCTCAGAAAGCTGCTGAAAAAGCAGCTAAAGCGGCTGCTTCAAGTAAGCCGGTTGAAAATAAGGGATAAAAAATTTATGAACATTTACGATATAATATTTTACTTATTTGCAATAATAACTTTGGTTTCCGCTTTCTTTGTTGTTACCTCACGTAATATAA
>JBJKQE010000002.1:0-22522 GCA_046705645.1 Ignavibacteriaceae bacterium
CAACAACAGATGGATTTCTTCATTTCTATGATGCAGTCGGCAAGGACAATCTTAGATTCAATTTCGATACGGCAAATTTGTTTGCAGTAAAGGAAAACCTGCCGCTTTCTTTATCAAAGCTTAAAGATTTTATAGATTATATTCATATTTCGGATAACAGAGGGTTTAAAGTGGAACATCTTGAAATAGGAAAGGGAAAAATTAATTGGGAAAAGTTTTTTGAGGCGTTGGAAAGGATTTCATTTAAAGGCTGCTTAGGAATTGATGTCGGAGGAGATGAATCGGAAATAGAAAATTTAGACGATGCATATATTAATTCAGCAAATCACATAGAAAAGTATTGGCTTAATACTAAATAGAATATTGCGAGTTTGAGTATTTGCGAAATAAGTTTCTATCATAAAGGATTTTTCTGTTGACACTAAGACACGAAAGCTCTAACAATCACTAAAGGAAATACTTAATTAACCGAATGAAGAAGATTGCAGAAATATTATTCGTTTTTTCCATTTTTTGTGCCGCATCATCAGCACAGGAAAATCTTCTTACAGTAATTCCCCAGCCCAAAGAATATAAATTTACCAATCAAAGATTTTCGCTAAATCATACTTTACTGATATTTAAATTCTTCTGCAAAGAGTATACAACTCTTAATAATGCAGTAAATGAATTGAAAGAAGAATTAAGCGAATATAAAAAGATAAAATTGATCAGAAGTAAAAATTCTTCTGCCGATATTCTCATTGGAATTCCAGCAGACAACCTTGAATTCCAAAAATATTTAAAAAAGAATAAAATTTATTTGCACAAAGAATTAGGTGAAGAAGGTTATACGCTTCTTATAAATTCTCATCAAATAATAATTGCTGCAAATAATCAGAAGGGAATATTTTACGGTATTCAAACGCTGATACAAATTATTCGCGGATCTTCGAACAAAAATTATTTGCAAGGAATTAGAATCGTTGATTATCCGACTTTAAAATATCGCGCTGTTATGGATGATATAAGCCGCGGTCCGGTTCCAACTATGGATTTTCTGAAGTACCAGGTGCGCAGGTATGCTGAGATGAAAATCAATATGATGATGCAGTATGTTGAGAATACCGTGAAAACAAAAAACCACCCGGAGTTTGCACCTGAAGACGGCTCGTTAACTATTGAAGAATGGAAAGAACTTTCTGATTATGCAAGACAATACAATGTAACAGTAGTAGGCGGATTCCAATCATTCGGGCATTTCAATAATATTTTGAAAATTCCGGAATATTCACATCTCGGTGAAAACGGTACGCTGCTTTCACCTATGTTTGTGGAGAGCTATAAATTTTTGGATGACATTTATTCAGAGATGATTCCTGCATTTCAAGCTCCGTTCTTTAATGTAAATTGCGATGAAACTTTTGATTTGGGAAAAGGAGCATCAAAAAAACTTGTAGACAGTTTGGGATATGCGGAAGTTTATTACCGGCATATCATTAAACTCTACAAGTTAGTTAAAAAGCATCATGTAAGAATGATAATGTGGGGCGATATACTTCTGAAGTATCCTGAATTACTGAAGAAACTTCCGAAAGATATTATTATCGGTACATGGACATATGATGCATTAAACTCTTATAAAGATTTTATCGAACCTTTTAAAAAAGCAGGATTCGATTTTTTTGTCACGCCGGGAGTTTTAAATTCCAATAAAATATTTCCCAATTATTTTCAAACATTCGGGAATATCAAAGGCTTCGCAATTGATGCAGAATCCTACGGAGCGCTTGGTTTAATAAATACAGTATGGAATGACGGCGGGAATGCATTTTTCTCTAATGACTGGTACGGTTTAGCATACAGCGCCGATAAAAGCTGGAATCCGCGTTCAAATGATTCGACAAATTTTGATGCAAGAATTAACAGAGGAATTTACGGATCTAAAAACAATAATTTTACCAAAGCTATCCGGGAGATAGAAAAATTAAGGATGCTTGAACCAACCGATGGAATGAATGATAAAGTTCTTTTTCCTGAGCTGCTTCCTGACAGCGGAAAGTCCGGAAGAATTTCTCTTATAGATTGGAAAAAGGTTCTGACGATTTCGGAAAAAGCTGACAGTATTTTAGATGGGGTTGAATTAAAGAATTATTCAGCAGATAAAAAATATTTGAAGTTTGTTGTGCAATTATATAAAAGTCTAGCAAATGAGAGACTTAAGTTATTTAAATGCTCTTTGTTATATTCTAAGGCTGATTCGCTTTTTCAAACTGACCCGGTTCTCTCGAGAAAGTTAATCGTGAAGTCTGTAAAACTTATTACCGGTATAATAAACAGCTTTTCCCGAATTAGGAATGAATTTGAAAATCTTTGGCTTGGCGAAAATCGAACCTATGCAATGAATGTTATTACAAATAAATATGATGCGAAAATTAATGATTACCTAGACGTTAAAAGTAGATTGCTTCAATCACTAAAAAGACTGGACAGCCGAAAGTCGATTCTTAAAATTGAAGATGTTCGCTTATTAATTTCTAAACTTCCCGGTAAGTATTTCCGCGAATGGCTGATAGTAAATCCTTTGCCGAATTCAGATAAGCTGCGGAATTCACAAATAGACTATCTTGCCGATATGGGGGGAGAGATGAATGTTGTTCCTCAAGTTACTCAAGAGTTCTATTATGATTCTGTAAAATATAGATGGCGCAGATTTGTCACGAAATATGAAGATGTAGTAGATTTTCATGAATTATTTCCTGATAAAGATTCGGAGAAGGTTATGTATGCCTTTGCTAATATCGATGTAGATAAGGATACGACAGTAACTGCTGCTGTCAGTTTTGTAGATGGATTGACTGTGTATCTGAACAGTAATAAAATATTTCAAAGATCCGGTTCTGGCAGATTACTCATTAAAGAATTGAAATTTAATCTTCCTCTAAAGAAAGGAAGAAATAATTTAATGCTTAAGATTAGTCAGACAACTGGGAACTGGGGATTTACTTTTCGTCTGCCTGGTTCGGAAGTAAGAAATAATAAGAACAGATACAGAATAATTGATTTAAAGAATTATTCAAGATGAAAAAGATTTTAGTTTTATTAATTATAATATCTTTTATTAAGGTTAATGGGCAAACCTCATCTGTAAGTCCGCTCGCTGCTGCAGTAAGAATAGCAAATAAAATTATTGATGATACTTCATTTGATCTTAAGGAAGAGAAACAAAAACCGGTATTAGATATTCAAGTGATTGATTTTGGAAATGCTTTTAAGTATAAAACCAAAGAATATGTTTATGCTCTGTCTAATTTGGAAGCGAATGAGGATGCAATTCAAAAATTCGGGATTAGTTATTCACAGCCGCTGGAATTTTATTTAAACGATTCTTTGATTTTTAAGAATAATAATCAAGGAGACTTCATATTCCGCGAGGTCGCATATTCGCTCTTTGAATTTAACGATACTCTTTCATTTAATCTCCACAAAGGGATAAATAAAATCTATATTAAGTCGGTTTCTGGAAAACATTCATTTATATATTTAAGGGAGATTACTGGAGCAGATGAAAAAACTCAAAATAAATTTGAATTAATTTTTCCGGGAATAACAGATTATTCATGGCCGTGGTGTTATTTTCAATCTGATAAAATAAATTTGAAGGACATAAATAGTATTTTCGATTCTCAACTTCATAAAGAAAATATTAAATCAAATGAGAATAATTTTTCAATTCTTCTTCAAAAGCCTTTTTTACTAAAATTATTTCTTCCTAAACCAAAAACTTTGAAGCACCTTTATATTATGCAGGATGCTGCATTTAAAAAAGATTCATATGCCGAATGGAGCTATCCAAATGGAGCTTTGGTGATGGCACTTATTGAATTATCCAAATCTTTAGATGAAAATAAATATTTAAAGTATGCTCAAAAATATTGTGACTTTACTTTGAATAACTTGTCTCTTTTTAAGAAACAGTATTTTGAAGAACATGATTTAAGAAGTACCGACTATAGAATATTTAGAAAGGGTATGTTGGATGATGCCGGCGCACCTGTCCTTCCTTTTATTGAATTAGAATTGTTGAATCATAACAAAAAATATAATACTCTTATTAATGAAATGGCTGACTATGTTATGAAAAAGCAGTCGAGGCTTAATGATGGGACACTATGCCGCCCGGAACCTGAGAAGTGGACAATCTGGGCTGATGATCTTTTTATGTCTGTTCCTTTATTAGTGCGAATGGGAAAGTTAACAGGAGAGAATAAATATTTTGATGAAGCAGTTAAACAAATTTTAAACTTTAATAAATATCTTTTTGATGAAGAAAAAGGATTGTACAAGCATGGATGGTTCAGCAATACAGGAGAAAAATCAAAAGTATTTTGGGGGCGGGCAAACGGATGGGTAATTTGGGCGGAATCTGATGCGTTGTTGAATTTGCCCAGGAACAATCCTTATTTCGATAAAATAAAAAAAATATTTAAAGAACATATTATGGGAATAATTAAATATCAGGATGAAGACGGAATGTGGCACCAGGTTCTTGATGATAAAACTTCATTTGAAGAAACATCTTGTACAGCGATGATTGCTCTGGGTTTAAGCAGAGCAATATTAAATGGATGGATTGAGAAAAAATTTGCTTCGAATGTTGAACGTGCATGGAACGCTCTTCAAAAGAAAATAGATAAAAATGGAATAGTAAAAGACATTTGCAGCGGGACAGGAATCGGGAACTCCGTTGAGTTTTATAAAGAACGCAAAAGATATTTGAATGACCCCCGCGGGCTAGGTGCAATAATAACTGCGGCTGTCGAAGTACATAAACTTAATGAGATAGGATATTTAAAATAACTATGGATGAAAAAAATATTACTTCTGTTTTTTCGAAAGAAAAATTAAAGGTTACTATTGCAACCAATAGATCAGAATTGGGAATAATTGCCGCAGAAAATGTAAGTAAAAAAATATCCAAACTTCTCTGTAACCAAGAGACTGTTAGGATGATATTTGCAGCAGCTCCTTCACAAGATGAATTTCTAGAATCGTTTTGTGCGAGCAATATTGAATGGAATAGAATTTCGGCATTCCATATGGATGAATATGTCGGGTTAAAAAAAGATGCACCACAGCTTTTCGGAAGGTATCTTGAAGATCATCTTATTTCCAAGGTAAATTTTAAATCGTTTGAAAAGATAAACTCTCAAGCAGAAGATTTGGAAAAAGAGTGCGAAAGATATTCACAGCTTTTGTCGGAAATACCAATTGATATTGTCTGCATGGGTATTGGCGAAAATGGCCATATCGCGTTTAATGATCCGGGAGTTGCAAACTTTGACGATAAGAAATTAGTAAAGATCGTTGAACTCGACGAAGCATGCAGAATACAGCAAGTAAACGACGGCTGCTTTGCCTCGTTCAGAGAAGTTCCAGTTGAAGCAATTACACTAACAGTTCCTGCATTAATGTCGGCAAAGCATTTATCTATTGTAGTACCAGGAATTAGAAAAGCCGAAGCAGTAAAAAATACAATTTATGGTGCTATAAACGAATCATGCCCTGCTTCTATATTAAGGATGCATCCGGATGCTGAACTTTTTTTAGATTTAAATTCAGCCGCAAGGTTGGAATAACTTTAAATATTTCTTACAGATCAATTTAGCAGCCTTTTAAATTTCATTAATTAAGGTATAATATAAATTAAGAGACCGAACCTATGATAAATTTACAATTAATTAATCATCTAACCTCAAAAGTTACCGGATTCTTAGTATTATTAACTTTTAATCAATTCATTTTTAACGGAACATTTTTAGACGCAAAGAATTTGCAAATTACCGATAATAATACAAGATCAAATTCCGTATTTAATGTGGTTGACTTTGGAGCAATAGGTGATGGCATTACAATCAATACAAATGCCATTCAAAATGCAATCGATCAATGTGCCGTGAGCGGAGGAAAAGTATTATTTCCTGCGGGAAAATTTTTAACCGGTTCTCTTGTCATAAAAAGTAATGTTGAAATTTATTTGTCTAACGGTGCATTAATTTTAGGTAGCACTAATATCAAGGATTATGAGCCGCATACTCCTTCAATAAAATCTTATAATGATTTATTTCTAAAATACAGTTTGTTTTATGCTGAAAAAGCTAGTAATATTTCTATAGAAGGAAAGGGAATAATAGACGGGCAGGGAGGTGCTTTTAAAGTGACTACTAAGAAAAAACCGAACCGGTATGAAAACCGTCCTTTTTTAATCAGGTTTATTAAATGCAGCAAAGTTAAGGTGCAAGATGTTAGGATGCGTAATTCTGCAATGTGGATGCAGCATTATTTGGGCTGCAGTTATCTTAGTATAAAAGGCATAACAGTTTTTAACCATGCAAACCAGAATAATGATATGATGGATATTGACGGATGCAGCAATGTAATAATAACAGACTGCTTTGGCGATACAGATGATGACGGGATTACACTAAAAAGCACTTCGCCTATGATTGATAAAAATATAATTATTTCAAATTGTATTGTAAGTAGTCATAACAATGCAGTTAAAATAGGAACAGAATCAACTGGTGGTTTTAAAAATATTACTATATCAAATATTGTAATTAAGACTTCTGTTGTTAAATCTGTAATCTTCGGAAAATCTAACGGTATATGCGGCATTGCGCTGGAAGTAGTAGACGGGGGCGTATTGGATGGTGTTAATATTTCAGGAATTACAATGGATAGTGTAGAAGTTCCTTTGTTTATACGGCTCGGGAACAGGGCAAGAAAATACACAGAAAACATTCCGGTTCCCCCTGTAGGTACTGTTAAAAACATATCAATTAGCAATGTTGTGGCTACCGGAGTTGGTTCAACAGGTTGTTCAATAACAGGCATTCCGGATTATAATGTTGAAAACATTTCTTTGAATAATATAAAGATGGTTTTTTCAGGCGGGGGGAAATTTGAAGATGCGGAAAAAATTGTACCGGAACTGCAAACAGAATATCCGGAAAGTACGATGTGGGGCAGACTGCCCGCTTACAGTTTCTTCATTCGACATGCTGATGATGTTACTTTTAATAATATCAACATTAATTTTACTTCAAGAGATGTAAGACCGGCTTTTGTATGTGAGGACAGCAGAGGGGTGAATTTAACAAGTATAACTGCTGCATGCGATTCAAATGCAAAATCACTTTTTGAATTCAAAAATGTTGAAAATGCATTGATACAATTATCCGAACCAACTGGAAGAATAAATCATTTTATTTATCTAAATGGGACCAAAAATTCAAATATAAAATTATTTGGGAATAACCTAATGAATGTTAAAGAAGCAGTTGGGGGTAATAATAACAGTAAGATTATTATCTTAGAGGGGAATATAAAATAACCATATCAGCCCTTTTCAAAATAAGGTTCAATGTTTTCAATAGTTATTTGTTGACCTGTCTCCCACAAAAAGATCCAATTATTATATTAGGCTCGTACAATGCCGTGTTAACTATATTTTTGGAATTCTAAAATTAATCAATGACTGTTTAAAGCTTACTAAAAAAGAAATTTTTAAACACAATTTTTCTTCATGATTCTTTTGAAAAGTATTTATTCTTAGGCAGTGTAAAATACAGCCACAAAAACCCTAATATACCGGCTAGAAATGACGCAGCCAAGATAGATATTTTAGAACTTATAATAGATGTATTTTCGGTAAATGCTAAAAGTGTTATGAATATAGACATCGTAAACCCGATACCGGCGAGCAAGCCTACTCCAATTAGATGTTTTTTGTTGATATCCTTCGGGATGGAACACACACCTGCAGTTACACCGATAATGGAAAAAATAAATATTCCTAACGGTTTGCCAAACAGCAGCCCGAGAAGAATACCCAGGCTGTTTGTATTTATTACATTTCCTACAAAAGATGAGGGAAAGATAATTGCTGTATTGGCTAATGCAAATAGCGGAAGTATTACAAAAGAAACTGTTTTGTGCAGTCTATGCTGTAAAATATATGATGGAGAATTTTCTCCGCCGTTGCTGAACGGAATTACAAAAGCTAATAACACACCCGTAATTGTGGGATGAATTCCGGAACGGTACATGAAAAACCACATAATACTCCCAAGAATTAAATAAACCCAGATTTTATAAAATTTTATTCTATTAAGAATAATCATTATTATAAATATTAAAACAGCTAATCCGAAATATGCGAAAGAAAAATTAGCCGAATAAAATAATGCAATAATTATAATTGCTCCTAAATCATCTATTATTGCTAAAGCAGTTAAAAAAACTTTTAAAGAGACCGAAACCCGACTGCCCAGTAATGAAAGTATTCCTAATGAAAACGCAATATCAGTTGCCATAGGAATACCGAAGCCGCTTTGGAAATTGGTTCCTTTATTTAATAAGAAGTGAATTATTGCCGGGAATATCATTCCGCCCGCAGCTGCAAATATGGGCAACAAAGATTTTTTGATATCCGACAATTCGCCGATGTATAATTCCCGTTCAATCTCAAGTCCGACGAGAAGGAAAAACAAAGTCATTAATCCGTCATTTATCCAAAACTCCGCTGGTTTAGAAAGAATTTCAAAATGCCAAAGATGAAGATAATTTTGGCCGAATATTGAGTTCGAAAGTAAAAGAGAAATTATACTGCATAACACTAAGATCAATCCGCCGGATTTTTCGCTGTTAAAAAATTCAGTGAATAGTTTAGTTAATTTCATGCATTAATTTTCAAAATATTATTGTAAGCAAACCTGTAATTATTTTTACTGAATAGTGTACTACAATATAATGCCCGAATCTCTTCGGGCATTCTGATTCTATTATTTTTTTACTTCATCAAAATTAATTTCTTGGTTTCAGTGAATTTTCCCGAGGTAATTCTATAAAAATATATCCCGCTGGATAAATTTAATCCGTTGAAAATGACACTATATTCTCCCGGCCTTTTTTCTTCGTTGACTAATGTTGCTATTTCATTCCCTAAAATATTATAAACCTTAATTGTAACTAGCCCTGCTTTGGGTATTGCATATTTTATAGTTGTATTTGGATTAAAAGGATTGGGATAGTTTTGTGAGAGTTGATAATCAGAAGGTAAATAATTCTTCCCGCTTTTAACTCCATTTGGTATTTGTTCCTTATAAACCCTAACAGTTCCATTGTAGCTATCCGTCACATAAAATTCCGAACCATTTGAGTTTGTTGTAATATTTGTTCCGCCAGCTGTAAATGTTTCAATCACTGAATTATTATCAAGTGAAATAACCAGCTTTTCAATTGCCCCGGCTACAAAGGCATATTTATCATCTTTAGTTATCGCTATGTTTTGAAAATTTGTATTATACGATAAATAGGAAATCGTTTTTGTTTTTGAATTTGTAGTTAATGATACACGATCAAGAGAATCCCCGTCAAATATTAATGCTTCATTTGAATTGTGGAACATTGCAACACCATAGGATCCTGCAGAGATGCCGGATATATTTTGAACACCTGAGCTCGAAAGATTAACTATTTTCGGTGAGTCGGAGCTGAATGTTGTTAATAGCGCTGAGCTTCCGTCCGGCGTTAAGGCAATTCCGTATAATTCGCCTGTTGTATTTACTTGAATAAAAGTTGAATTAGAACTGTTTCCCGAAGCATCAACTAATCTTATCCCTTGTTGCATACAGTCGGAGCTTAAATCCGGGTATACTCCGGTTTTTCCATCCGGTGTTATTGCAATTCCGTAAAGAGTAGTACTTGCGCATGGTGCAGTAATAGTATTTTTAATGGTATGTGTATATAAATTAATGAATATTGTTTTGTGCAAAGTATTAACTATTGCAATCGAATCATTAGGTGCAATTGCTACTGCGTTAGGATAGTTTTCAATGCCACTAATATCAATATCAGAAATTGAATAATCCGAAGTTGATATAATCTTTACATTACCAGGAATAGCATTGTTCGTAACAACTAACTTACTGCCGTCGGAAGTAATTGCAATTGCTGTAGGATTTGTCCCGGCAGATACGGCAGTATCAAATGACCATTGCGCATTTGATGTTGCGGAGAGGAGAACCATAATTATAATAGCTGCGGAAAATACTTTAGAAATATTCATGATGATTCCTTTTCTTCCAAAATTATTTTAACCAGCCTAAAACATAGTAGCGAAAATAACTTATTTTAAGATCAAAAAAAGAATTCATTTGAAGCTTTTACCTTTTGATAAGTGAGACTTTCCGTCTCTTGCAGATATCAAGACAAAATAAATTTTTAATTTATTGCATCATTTTTATGCAATCTAATTTTTTACTGATATACAAAAAAAGTCCCCTGTTTATTGTACCCTTTATGTGTGGTAATTTGTTAGTTCTTCTGGCGTACACCGGAAGGTTTTTGTTGTGTATTATTATCTTTCCCAACACAAAACTAAGAGGTTTCAAATGTGTCTACGTTTAGAAACTAAACTATCAATTCAAACTTAATAATCACAAAAATCTGGTTTAACCTTGTTTTTCTCTTCAAAATTGAATAAAATATAGTGTCCATTTGTTCACTATATTAATTTAATTCAATGATTGTATTTCCTATGATTCCATTGCATGTACATTCAAATTATTCTCTGCTTAAGGGAACATTAACATTAGATGTACTGGTTTCTTCGGCAAAAGAGTCTGGGCTTAAATTCCTTGCACTCACGGATTTAAACTCAATGTCAGGCCTTATTCAATTTTCTAAAAAATGCATTGAGGAAAAAATTAAACCCATTCTGGGCGCTGAAATTGATGATCCGAAAGAAACAAATCTTAGCGCCGTATTTCTTGCAAAAAATAATAAAGGATATTCCGAACTCTGCAAGATCATAACTTCAAGAAAATTGAATGATGATTTTTCTCTTATTAAAGTTGTAAACATCTTCAATGAAAACTTATTTGTTATAACTTCTTCCATTGAGCTGCTCACGAATATTAACCCCGGTCCAAATATTTTTGCTGAATTAATAGCTTCAAAAAGATTAAAGAATAGAACAAGACGGTTATATAATTATGCACTTGAAAACAATATTAAATTTGTTGCTTCCAATCCTGTTTACTTTTTAGAAAAGGATGACTTTTTAATCCATAAGCTTGTTACTGCTATTAGGTTAAATACCACTTTCGAAAATTTAGATCCCAATGAATTGGTCGATGAAGAATTCTACTGGAAGGATCAGAAGACACTAGACAATATATGGAAGTCATTACCGGAAGCAGTTAAAATGACTGAGGTAATTTCCGGTCAGTGTAATGTCGATTTGAAATTGGGGGAATATAAATATCCGGTCTTTAATCTGCCGGATAACGAATCATCTTATGCTTTATTATGGAATGAAGTCTATGAAGGATTTAAAATAAATTATCCCAATATGGATAAGATAGCACTAGATAGATTAGAATTTGAATTAAGCGTAATTAAGCAAATGAATCTTGTAGATTACTTCCTTATTGTCTGGGATATTGTAAAGGAGGCAAGAAATAGGGGAATGCTAATGATAGGAAGGGGATCGGCGGCTAACAGTATTGTAGCTTACTGCTTAGGCCTTACCCAAGTAGATCCGATTAAACATAATTTATTCTTTGAAAGATTTTTGAACAAAGCAAGAAACAGTCCGCCGGACATTGACATAGATTTTTCATGGAAGGAAAGAGATGAAATTGTTAAATATGTTTTCAATAAGTACGGTTATGAAAATGTAGCTATGATTTCAACAATAGTTACCTTCAGAGCAAAATCTGCGTTTAGGGAAGTTGCAAAAGCATTTGGTTTTACTAATACGGAAATCTCTAATTACAGCAAATTCATTCCCTGGACAAACGCGGGTAATCTTCAAAATATATCAGAGCTGTTTCCCGAATCAAGAAAAGTAAACTTCAAAATAGAACCGTGGAAATCTATAATTGAATTAGCTTCTAAGCTGGCTGACTTTCCAAGACATTTAAGCATTCACCCTTGCGGTATTATTGTAACGCCAGGCCCGGTTACAGATTATGTAGCACTAGAATATGCTAAGAATAAAGGCCTGGGATTAATAATTACACAAACAGATATGTATTCAATCGAAGATATCGGCCTAATAAAGATCGATTTATTAAGCCAGCGTTCTCTTGGTGTTTTAAGAGATACGGTATATCAAATAGAGAATAACGGTTCTCTTTCCGCATGAATTTTATTTAATATTTTTTTATTAATTTTACGCACTATTTTAATGAGGGAAATATGCATAAACTAAACGCGCTGATTATTATAATATTCATTTCATCTGTTTCGCTTTATTCACAAACAAAAATCTCTCCCGATTCTGCAGCTAACTTCATAAATAAAAAAGTTACAGTTATGGGTATTGTAGATGAAGTTCACGTGACAAATTCTGGAACGTATTATTTAAATATGGGGGGCAAATTTCCGGATAATACTTTCTCGGCAGTTATCTTTGCAGCTGATACCTCAAACTTCGGAGACATTAAAAAATATGAAGGTAAAGGGGTGGAGATAACCGGTGTTGTAAAAAAATATAAAGACAGTATAGAGATTGTAATAAAGAAAAAGAATCAAATTAAATTTGCTGATATAGATACTGATTAGATTTAATTTTTAATTTAATATCTTAAAAATGTACAATTGACCTCGCTGGTTTATTTTACATTAAATATCAGTTTGTTTGTAATCCTCCTGGTTTATACCCGGAGGATTTTTTACTTGTTCTGTAGAGTCATTTTATATTTTTAACAACATGAAAATTACTTTATTATGGCGTTATTAACATGTGACCGGATTTTTCAAAGTCCACCACCGCTCCTATACCGGTAGTAACTCTTCGGGTGAAAGGAAAAATATCTTCGATTTTATAACCCCGCTTTTCAATTGCCACATTACAGCCATAAATTTTTACTCCGTTTTTTTGCATCTCTTCAATTAAATTCTTACTGGGATTACCATCAGGATGAGCCATCTTTACTTTTTTATTATATGCGTCATCGTTCAGAAGAAACTGCACTCCCTCTGCCCTAAAAACTATTAATATTTCAAAATCTTTTCCTTCCTTCATACCTAGTTTTGTATACTGTTCATAAAGATTATGCACCGCTAATACTTGCGCGCTTATTCCGTTTGGCATAACGGCAACTGAATTTATCTGAGCCACTATTTTAAGCCCAGAACGGTTCTTAATATTCAGCGGAGCCTTTTCACTTTCATTCGACTGCGCATATGTAATTGCGCTGGTTGTCAGGACAAACATTATAAATAAATAATATACCGTCGCTGATAAAATTAATTTTGTCTTCATTTGACTACTCCTTTAAATAATATTTAATAGAAAATATTTATCTATAACGGAAAATGTTTGGATAGAATTCGAGGAATTTTGAGATGCTTATAATTTAATTTACCATTACCTTATTTCAAATAATAAAACTAGATTTAAATTGTTAAAGTTACACAATAACCACTTTTTGTGTTCTTAGTCAATTCATAAAATTTATAAATAGTTAAAAGATACAAATTCAAAATACACTAAACATTGAATGGTTTTTCCATCCTTTAGTTAAAAACTAACATTTATTACAATCAAGTTTGTACTCCTTTTAATTCTCTCCGTCTTTGTTGAGGCGTTTTTTGTAGTGTATTTGTTAATGAACAAGAGGTTTCAATTGCGGTGACTTTTCGAAACAAAAATTATTTTCTTATTGATATATCAATAATCTTCTCTTACGGCATTTATAAAAAATTACTTCATAATTTTTATAATGCATATAAATAATAATATTCATATGTTTAATTATAATAACTAGCTTATAATTTAAATCGGGAAGTTTTAATAACACACACTGAAGTCAAACTAGACTGGATAAAATACTTATTTATAATTTTTGATAATCTGCTTTAGTTTAAAGCTTTTTGAAAACCGCTGATTCTGATTAAGTATTGCGCACAGTGCTTAAAAATCGGTCGAGAAAACATGGAAGATCAAAACCATTATTTCAAAGGAATTATTCCTCCTCCGGTTATCTTTTTTGTAAGTATTTTAATTAGTTTTATTATTCAAAAGCTGGTACCTACTAATCTCGTATTTTATAATTGGTCTACACGTGTAATATTGGTAATTCCAATATTTATAATTTCTGGTTTAATGGCTGCTGATTCTTTATTAATGATGAAAAGATATAAGACAGCTGTTACATATAATAAACCTGCTACAAGATTCATTAGTGAAAGATCTTTTCGGTTCACAAGAAATCCATTATACTTATCTTTACTATTATTATTTGTAACTGTAGTTATTATTTCAAATTCAGTATGGTATTTTATTGCACTTATTCTGTTATTCTTATTTTTTAATATTGTTGTAGTGCCGCGTGAAGAAAATTATTTAGAAAAATGTTTTGGAAAGGATTATATCCAATATAAGAAAAGAGTTAGACGTTGGATATGAATATTAAAAAATACTTACATAACCAAAGATTTTCTTAATAAAAAAATTTCAGTTTTTAATAGTAATTTATATTAATTTTAATAAGTACATTAGGTGCGGTATAAAAGGGCAGAGATTTTCTTACTACATTCAAAACCTAATAGAACATCCCACATCGTTATAATGAATATTTCCTGATGCTAGAGATTCAGTAGTATGCATGACTACTTGTTTAGGTTAATTATTTGATGCGGCATAATTATTAGTTAAATGTCTAAATCATATTAATCAACTAAAATGAGGAGGAATTATGAGCTTCAAAAATATTGCAGTCATAACATCAATAATTGCTTTCCTTCTTGGAATCGGGTATTTATTTTTTGGTTCTCTTGTAATTAGTCGTTGGGAAATTGAACCGACCAATGAAATTTTATTATTCGGCAGAAGAATGGGGAGCTTTTATCTTGGCTTATCAATTATATTTTTTCTGTCTAGAACTTTGGATTTATCAATGGCTAGAACAGCTTTAAATATTGGTGCAGCTGTAACATTATCGCTCTTGGCCATATTAGGGATCTCTGAGTATACTTTTGGTAATGTCGGTTCTGGTATTTTAGTAAGCGTTGTTCTTGAATCTCTTCTTGCCGTCGGATACATCATAGTATTTTTTAATGATAAAAAAGCATCAGTTAAAAGACCTTTATAAAATTTAAGTTCTTAATATGAAAAAATTCTTAACCTGCACCTAACAGGGCACCGAGTATTAAGTAACCGTGTAGTATCTGTTGCTGTTAGCAGCAACCATTATAAATCATTGCTTTATAGCTTGATGACAATTTGAATCTTGCTCTGTGGTTCCTATGGAAATAAAACCGTATTGAGATCATTTAATTATTATTAAAAGGAGGATAAAATGAAAAAGATTCTCTTCATTATTCTGATATTATTTTTCTTTTTAGGGTTTTTAAAAGAAGAATCAACACAAATGACTTCTCAAAAGCAGGAGGCTGCGAAGAAAGAGATTACGGAGGTTGTTCATGCAATTTTCCGAAGCCTGGAAAAAATGGATGTTGAAGCTCTTTTCAAATATTATTCGAATTCTCCGGACTTCATCCTTTTTACCGTAGTTGGTACTATGGTAAATTATCAGCAGGCTAAAATGGAACATGCAGAGTGGTTCAAGACTCTTTCCTCTCTTAAAATCATTTCAGTAAAGGATGAGTTCAGATTTCTTACTGACAACAAAGTAGTATATGCTTGGCTTGGCAAATTTGAGATGGTGCTCAAATCAGGCGAACGGATAATGATTGACAAGTTCGGAGTCACTTTTATTTTTAGTAAGATTGACAATCACTGGAAAGTTATTTACCAGCAATCATGTTCATCGCCGCCAGTTAAGGAGGAGCCAAAGAAGTAGCTCTTAGGTATGAAAATTATAAACAGTCGTACATTGAATTTAATTTTTATTTCAAATTATAGATAAACTTTCTTAGCTTTTCGAAAATAGAAATATATATTTTTTAATCCTTCCGGCTTAAACCGGGAGGATTTTTTTGGTGAACAATTAATAAATAAAATTAAGAGGGTTAAATTTGCGGACGTTTCGAAACTGAACCATTACGGTAACCCTAAACAAATTCATATAACAAATTCTTCTTTTTAATTGTTCATTTCCGATCGTTAGTGTTCGAATCCGGTCGGTTAAAACTAAATGAATTTTATAATTTGTGAGTTTTTTAAGCTTTACTTATGGCACTATAGTTGTCTTTGAGATTGAAATTCATTTTAGGTATGCAGTTTGTTAAACACTAATAAAAGCGAATGCACCCCAATTTTAAATCGCTAAACTTCTTATTAAATCTAGTATTACAAAGTTTACTAAAGGAAAGATTTATTATCTGCTTTGAAATAATTTTAACTGCTAATTTCCGAATACAAAGGTTTAAATTATGTTAAAAAATTATTTTAAGATTGCCCTAAGGAATTTTAAAAGGAATAAGATTTTTTCTTTTATAAATATTTTCGGATTAGCTGTGGGTTTAGCTTGTTTCATGCTAATCGCTGCATACGTTTATAATGAACTAACATACGACAGGTATCCTGCCGATGCCAAAGACATATACCGTGTAATACTTTCAGTTACAGGCAATGGAAATGTAGTTGTCTATCCTGATGTAGATGTTGCAGTCGGAAAAGGAATTAAAGATGCATTTCCGGAGGTGAAGGCTTTTACCAGAATTTTACCGTCAAGCAATTATGTAAAATATGGAGATAAACAATTTGAGGAACCTCATATTGCATTTGCAGATTCAAATTTTTTCCAGATGTTTTCGATCCCATTGATATATGGAAATATATCTAATGCTTTAGTCGAGCCTAACAGTATAGTTATTTCGCAGGAGTTTAAGCAAAAGTACTTCGGCAGCAGCGATGCATTAGGTAAAACTCTGGAAATAGGAATAAATAAAACCCAGTATAAAGTGACTGGCATATTTAACAAAATACCTGATAAATCTCATTTTCATTTCGATGCTTTTCTTAGTCTTTCTTCAATACGAATTATCCACCATACATGGAGTAATCTTGGCTTTTACACTTATCTGCAGCTAAATAAAAATGTAAATCCCCAAAAACTTGAAATGAAATTTCGTCAGCTTGTTGCAGAGCATATAGTCCCCGAAGTTCAACACGACATGGGAGTAAGTCTTGCGGAAGCTCAGAATGCAGTGAATACATTTGTATTTTCATTACAGCCCTTGACCGATATCCATTTATATTCACACACTCAATTTGATTTAGAATCTGACGGAGACATACAATATGTATATATTTTTTCGGCTTTGGCATTATTCATTTTATTGCTTGCGTGTGTAAACTTCACAAATCTTTCTACAGCTCATGCTGTTAAAAGATCAAGAGAAGTAGGAATACGAAAAACGATAGGTTCAATAAAAAAACAATTGATTTTACAATTCTTGACCGAATCTGTTTTTTATACATTTTTTGCACTGCTTTGTGCATTTGTAATAATCGACCTGCTGCTGCCTTATTTCAATCATCTAGCCGGAATAAATATCGGTTTTAGTTTTTTCATGAACTATCAATCTTTATTAGTAATACTTGCATTAAGCCTGCTGGTAGGAATACTTGCCGGTATTTATCCTGCCTTTTTCATGTCGTCCTTCAACACTATTAAAGTATTAAAGGGCTCTTCGGGCGGTGGAGGATCAATTAAAAAATCATTACGGAGCGGTTTAATAGTATTTCAATTCTTTATATCTACTGCGCTAATCATTGCAACCATAATTGACTTCCAGCAGCTGCACTATATGCAGAATAAGAAGCTCGGCTATGATAAAGACCATGTTGTGTTTCTCCCGGATACAAGGTTATTAGGAAAAAATCAGGATGCATTCAAACAGCTGATGTTAAACGACAGCCGTGTAATTTCAGCAAGCGTTTCCAGGTATATTCCCGGAGGCCCATTCATAGATGGAACTGAAATATTTCCCAAAAACGGTTCATTAAATGGAACGGAGATTCACGCAAATATTTATCATGTTGATTATGATTATCTGCGTACCTTAGGTATTCATATTTTATACGGTAGAGATTTTTCAAAAGATTTTCCATCCGATTCAGAGGGAGTTATTATCAATGAAGCTGCAGTCCGTAAGTTGGGATGGAACAAGGAAACTGCTATTGGAAAAACGATAGTCCGTTCCGGGCAGCGCCAGTTGAAGGTGGTGGGTGTTGCAGCTGATTTTAATTATGCTTCCTTAAAACAGGAAATTGCTCCACTTATGATGATCCTCGGAAATAATTACGGTGGATTAATCTTAAAGATTAAAACAACTGATATAAAAGGATTTCTAAGCGACTTAAAAAAGCAATGGGATTCATTTAATCCGGCAGGACCGCTCAAGTATGATTTCCTAAATAAAAACTTTGCCGCTTTGTTCGCAAAAGAACAGCTTACTCAGCAGATATTTTCTTCTTTTGCACTTATCGCAATAATAATTGCAAGTCTTGGCTTATTCGGGCTTTCGGCATTTATTATAGAACAGCGTACGAAGGAGATAGGCATAAGAAAGGTACTCGGCGCCTCTGTTGCGGAAATATCTTTTATGCTTTCTAAAGAATTTACAAAATGGGTGCTGATCGGTAATATTATAGCCTGGCCTGTTGCTTATTACTTAATGAATATATGGCTGAATAATTATGCCTACAGGGTTAACTTAGATTTATTAATATTCCCGTTGTCTGCAATAATAACTATTGGAATTGTATTAGCTACAATAGGTTTTCATTCAATAAAAGCAGCAACGGCAAATCCGATTAAATCTCTACGGTATGTGTAAAAATAAATTAGCGATTGATATTAAAATAACAGAAGGTATAAATTATCCGGTGGATGATGCTGAAAATAACTTATTGTGAATTATTTGCACCTGTCCGCATCCGGCTAAGCATCAAGCTCTTAACTATTATATAAGTTCATTTATTATAAAAAAAAAGAGATGACGCCTTTTTCGGGTATCATCTCCTACCTCCCTAAATTTCTGCGATTTTAATTTTATCCGCAGAAATTTTTATCAAGTAAAAGCTTATTTATGTTTTAGTACCAAAGTACCTATATTAGTTGTATTTGAAGCTGTAACATTTACATTAGTAATTGTTGTATCACTATAAACTGTATTATCTTCGGGAGCTATTGTAACTGAATAAGTACTTGGGGGAAGGTACTGCAATTTAAAACCTCCGCTGGCATCTGTTGATGTTGATACTGTGTCTGAACCGCTTATTGCCCATACACTTGAAGCAACTGAGTCAGGAGAGACTGCTCCGGAAATTATTCCGGTTGTTGCTGTTGTTACAACTCTAATTACAGGTTTCAATTTAAATTGTAAATTTAAAAGGGAACCTGTACTTATTATTGAACGATTTGCATCAAAGTCCAATGTAAGCAAATAAGCCGTACCTGCCTGTACATTAGCATCTACATTCAGCTTAATTCCGGTTTGAAACCCGCTTGGAATTGTTAAACTGTAAGTTTGTCCGTTCATAACTAGGTTGCTGCCGCTCCCTACAAATAATCTTATCTGTGAGTAAGTCCCTGCTTGTAAATTAGCTTCACCTATAACTGCGTTTGCACCGTTTACAAGTGCTAATAAATTATAAGTTGCCTGTTTATTGTTCAATGTAAACCATCCGCTTATGCTGTCGCTGCTTGTAATATGCGCCTGAACGCTATCAATAACAATGTTAACTGCAGAATAATCTGCCGGACTATCAACCATCATTACCTTCAGCATACCGGTAGTTGATTCCGGTGAAGAAGGATTATTTTTTGAACAACCGAAAAACATTATTGCCCCTGCAATAAACAGAAAAAATAACGTTGCTAACTTTTTCATCTTTCTGGCTCCTTATTTTGAGAAAAATTACACTTTACTTTTACACAAAACATGCCATCTAAGCTAAATTCGATTTTGAGCCTAATTATGAAGTTTTCTGTATTAATCTAACAAAGTATTGCCTGGATATAATACTAAAACGCCTGATAAATTATTTCTCACGTATTTCTTGGTTCAATACATCATTTAAATAAAATTTTGTTTTTTCTCTCACTTGAATAAATTAGAAAAATTTTCACCGGGTGTGAAATATTTACACATCTAAGAATTATTTAGTTTTTTAAAGTTTGATTAGAAATGCAAACATTTTCCTTTTGATTTTTGTAAATATTTCTTATCTTATAATCAGTCCGGATAAATGGTTCTCCCCTGCCTTTTATCCATTGTAAGGACGAAGCCCATCTGCAACCCCCATCAGGTGGGCTTTTTTATTTAGTGTTCATCAGAACAGTTGAAGGTATGGCAAAATATTATTCATATTATTAATAATTAAAAAAATAATAACGAATCTAATTTTACAGAATAAAAGCTGCCTTAATCGAGGAAGTCTTTTTTATGAAATTTATTATAATCTTCAACGCTGTTTATTTATTTTATCCGGAATTATGATTAATGAACTGTAAATTTAACATTTGATTTTTACGTTCTAATTTCCCAATTTCTATTACAATTTCCCTTTCTACAATAAAAAAGTTTGCGGACACCTTTTTTGAAATTTGTTATTATTATATAAGAATGACAAAAACAATTTGCTTTATCGCAATAATAATTTATTTGGCATCTACTAGTTATTCCCAGGTGCTTTTTCTTCATAATTATACGACGAGAGACGGGTTACCTTCAAATACAATTACAAGTATAATTCAAGACTCAAGGGGTTATATGTGGATAGGTACATTCGATGGAATTAGTATGTATGATGGCTCAGAATTCCATAATTTTAGAAAACAGGATGGATTAGGAGGTGTCTCAGTAATTTCAGTCTTTGAAAGTCAAAAAAAGCCGGGTAATATTTTAGTCGGTACAATTAACGGTCAACTAAGTTATATAACAAACAAAAATAATGTTTTTAATATTTCTTCTTCAAAAACAGCAACTGTCTCCTTATCGACTATTTGTGAGGACACATCCGGCATTCTTTGGTGTGATGTTGATAGAGCAGTTATAAAAATAAAAAATGGAAAAATCTTAGATACGCTTTATACATTTTCCAAAGATGTAGACGCTCAATTGACCAGATATGGACATTTTATTGTAATTGGAATTAAAAATAAAATTCATTTTTTCTCAATGTCCGGCAAAGAAATTAAAACAATTTTATTAAGCCCGAAAACAATTGTCTCAAAATTATCAGTCGATCTGAATAATAATCTTTGGATAACAACATACGATAATACCTTAATTGAATATAAGGTATTCAAGTTTTTAGGTGAGTGCAGACTCCCATTCTCAGCGTATGGAATGGCATTCGATCCCGATGGATATATTTGGCTTTCAACAAGAAATGGATTGATAAAATTGCCATATGATAATTGGGAAAAGGCGAAACCCGTCATCTATGGTTTAAAAAACGGTCTTCCCGATGTAAATATTTCTAGTGTTTTTATCGACGAAGAAAGAAATCTATGGATAGGAACCTGGAATAAGGGGATGGTCAAGTTAACAGATAAAACCACCGAGAAATTTTATCTCCCTGGATCAACTACAATTCAATCTCTTGCTATTGATAGTTACGGACATGTATGGCAAACATATCCTCCTGATAAAATTATAGAATTTTATAAAGATGTTAGCGGTAATTGGGAATATCAAACTCACGTATTGAAATTAAACGGCAATAAATTGAACGGACAGATTATATTTTACGGCAGAGATTCTTTATGGTCTATGCTCTCAAATGGAACAATTATTTTATACAAAGTAAATCACATCCATTTTAACTCTTCATATTTAAAACAAAAAAATATTATTAGGATTTTATCGCCTGGCCACAGGCCTTATTATATACATATTGATAAAATGAATCGTTTATGGTGCAGTGTTTTATCAAGCGATACGGTAGTGGTTTATCAATTGAATAAGAATTTTAAATTACTAAAAACACTTACATACCCCAAAGATATTTCAGTAAATTCTGTTCGTGTAATCGAATCGGATAATTACGGAAATATCTGGCTTGGCGGTTTTGACGACGGTTTGGAAATGATCTCACCTGATTGGAGAAGTAAATATTTTTCAGTAATAGAAGGTTTATCAGATAACAGCATCAGGTCAATCGCAAATGATGAGAACGGGCAAGTCTGGATTGGTACAAGATACGGCGGTATTTCGATTTTTGACGGTTCACATTTTACTAAATTAACAACTGCTCAAGGTTTATTAAGTAATGCTGTCTGGTGCCTTAGTTATAATGGAAAACATAAAATGTGGATCGGATCTCCATTGGGTTCAATGTGGATTTCCACAAATAATATTAATAAGATGGGCTGGTATAATTCTATAGTTGGAGATGAAGTATTTTTATGTGTAACAGATACAGAGCAGCACTTTTGGGCTAGAACTGCGGATGAAATTATTTTTTCAGACTACGGCAAAAAAAGTCTCGACGCAAACCCGCCTCCGGTTTATATTTCAGGAATTAAAATAAACGGGAATCCCATTA
>JBJKQE010000003.1:0-2810 GCA_046705645.1 Ignavibacteriaceae bacterium
ATTACCTGTTAGATAAATTTGCCACACCAATACAAATATGCGGTATATCAAGCACCGAGATATGGATGGTAACAACTATAAGCGATATTTGGAAATACGATGGAACTAAATGGTTTAAAGACACTACCATAGTTCCTGAAGGTTATCAAAGAATTCTGTTTGAAGATATATTTGGCTATACAAATGATGTATATGCTGTGGGAATTGCAGAGAAAGCCGACGGAGATTATACCGGTATTATAGTACATTATAATGGTAAAAAGTGGAGTATATTAAATACTTCTAAAATTAAAGAATATTTTATTCGCACAATGTTCTTACAAGGTGGGGATATTTTAATAAATGGGCAAGATTATTTCCAGCCGAATGAGCCATGCCGTTTATACAAATTAAATGACACTACGCTTACATTAATTCAAAAAATTACTACCGATTTTTCTCTGTTAATACTTGACAACAAAATTTATGTATGTAATGATAAAAAGATTTACAACTATAATAACGGTACTTTAAATCAAATAATTGATTTGACAAATACAGATTATATAGGGAGTATATTAGGCAGATCAACAAAAGATTTCTTCTCGGCAAATGCAGGCTGGAACCTTGGGCATTACAATGGTTCCGATGAAATAAATATTTACAATATAGAAGGCTATTTAATGGATGGACAAATTTTCAGCAAAGAAGTATTCTTCATCTGTTCTACTCTTGATAATGTATACTATGTATTACACGGTAAATTAAAATAGGAGGTTAGATTACGTAATTAAACCCGTTGTATTAATTAAAAAGTGCGATTATGAAAACCGTATAACTAACGGAAGATAAATTAAAATAGTTATTACTTATCGTTTTAAGTTTTTATTAATCCTAGAATTAATTAGTGGGTTAATGGCAAACAGAAAATTTATTAGCAGATTTAACGGTTTATAATCTAATTCACTCAAAAGGTCAATTGAATATCCTCATAAAAAAGTAGAAAATTCAATTATAGCTAGCAGATAAATATTAAACCGGCCGGCAGTTGAATATATCACGCAAATTTTTTATAAACCGGAAATTTTCATAATTTTCTTTTCAAAATATTACAACTATAGTCAATACTTCTCCAAAATCGTGTAAACAGTATTTTTAATCGTTGAAATCAAAAGTAATTTATGTCAAAACCACTAATTTGGGTAGCATCAGTTCTTGTTTTATTTGTTTTATTATTTATTCTGGAAAAATCAACTAAAAGAGCGGATGTTCAGCAGAAAGGTGCACCGCCTGAAATAGGCCAGCAGACAGGAACATCGAACAAACCGCAAACACCGGAAGAGATGGTAACCAGTTTGGGATGTACAGGCTGCCACGGAACAGATTTGGCCGGAACTAAAATGGCTCCCGGCTTGCATAACGTTAAAAACGAATGGTCAAGAGATAAGCTTATTAACTTTCTCAGGAATCCGTCTTCTTACATGAATTCGGATAAGCTGAAACAATTAAAAGAACAATATCCGAATGTTATGATGCCTTCCTTCAGTAATATTGATGTTAAGGAATTAGGCAAGGTCGCTGATTATCTTTTGAACTTGAAATAATAAATTTTATTTAAAAACTAAAATGCCCTGCTTTAAACAGGGCATAATAATTAGTTATTAGAAAACTAAAATTTTAATTACGCAACCGTAATTTTCTTTTCTAGATAAACATCCTGAATGGTATTAAGGAGCTTTACACCTTCAGCCATAGGACGCTGGAATGCTTTTCTTCCTGAAATTAATCCCATACCGCCGGCTCTTTTATTAATTACAGCAGTTTTTGCAGCTTCGGCAAAATCGTTAGCACCCGAAGCTCCGCCGCTATTGATTAATCCTGCTCTGCCCATATAATTATTAATAACCTGGTAACGGGTTAAATCAATAGGATTATCTGTTGAAAGATCTGTGTAAACTTTTTTACTGGTTTTACCGAATTTTAATGCTTCAAAACCTCCGTTGCATTCCGGAAGCTTCTGCTTAATGATATCCGCTTCAATTGTAACGCCAAGGTGATTTGCCTGGCCGGTTAAATCTGCGGCAACATGATAATCTTTTTCTTTTGTTTTAAAATCCGGATTTCTTAAATAGCACCACAGAATAGTTGCTAAACCCATCTCATGTGCGAATTGAAACGCCTGGCTTACTTCTACTATTTGACGATCACTTTCAGGTGATCCGAAATATATTGTTGCACCGACAGCAGCTGCACCTAAATCATAAGCCTGTTCAACGCTTGCAAACATTATCTGGTCGTATTTATTCGGGAAAGTTAAAAGTTCATTATGATTTAATTTTACTATAAAAGGAATTTTATGAGCATATTTTCTAGAGGTCATTCCTAAAACTCCAAGAGTTGAAGCTACTGCATTACAGCCGCCTTCTACAGCTAATTTTACAATGTTTTCCGGATCAAAATATTCCGGGTTGGGTGCGAATGAAGCACCTGCTGAATGTTCAATTCCCTGGTCGACAGGAAGAATAGAAACATAACCGGTACCGGCTAATCTGCCCGACATAAAAATCCATTGAAGATTTTTTAATACATTGATGTTTCTGTCGGTCTGTGTAAAAATTCTGTCCACGAAATCAGGACCAGGTAAATTCAATTTTTCTTTTGGAAATTTAGCTTTATATGTCAACAAAGAATCAGCTTCTTTTCCCAGTAATTCTTTTATTTTTTCTAACATTATCACTCCCGTTAAAATTTAATTATTTATTCAATATTTTATAAGAATATCATAACAAAAATAACTTTAATTCGTTTTGAATTCAATTAAATAAGGTTAT
>JBJKQE010000004.1:0-16000 GCA_046705645.1 Ignavibacteriaceae bacterium
ACATACGTTCTTCGGTTTTATTTATGGAATGCGTTGCTATTCTTCTAATATCTTCAAAAAATTATCTAGATGAATTAGATGTGTATTCCGGTATCAATAAAGATTTAATTTTTTCAAATCTTATAAATGTCTTCATGTATTTAGAATCATTTAAGAAAAATAATGATAAAAATTATTGTACTAGAAGAAATATCAGAATTCCGCTAAAGATTATTTCTCAAATGTTTTGCATGGCCCTGTTAATGCCCGTTAATTGGGCAGAAGCGGAAATAAACGAACCTGATACTTTAAAAACAGTTGCTTTTCAACACTCTAAGGAAGACAATAACAAAGTAATATCTGACTCTTGTGAAAACAAAAATAATCAAGAAAAAATTTTTATTCATTCCGAAAATAAATTTCAAATCGGCGGTTATACCCAATTTAGAATTCAGGAATTCCAGCCCGGCGAAGGTAAGGTAAGCGGAGCCGATTTACATAGGATAAGAATAAATTTAAATGGACAAATTTCCGAAGCCTGGCATTATCTTTTGCAAATGGATTTTGCTTCTGCTCAAAAATTATTAGATGCATATGTGTGTTATACGCCTTACACTTTCTTAAATATTACCGCAGGACAATTTAAGATTCCTTTTTCTAGAGAAAATTTAACTTCCTCCCGTAATTTAGAAATGATTGACCGTTCACAAGTAGTGGAAGCTTTGGTATCCCGGAGTTCAGATGTTATTGGGAATCAGAATGGCAGAGATATCGGTGTAAAAATTAAAGGCAGTTTAATTAATTACAACGATGTAACTCTTTTAGAATATGATTTAGGGCTGTTTAACGGGGCCGGAATTAATACAACGGATAATAATAATGCAAAAGATTTTTGCACCAGATTGCAAATTCACCCTTTAAAATCTATTGATCTTGGAGTTAATTATTACAACGGATTCGATAAATGGGTAGAAACAGGAAAAGCAGTTATCAGAAATAGATTTGGTATTGACGGCAATATTAATCTGCAGCGCATTAATATTTCATCCGAATATATCTCCGGTCAAGACGGCACCATTAAACGAAGAGGCTGGTATGTTCAGTTGGGCTATTTTGTAATTTCAAATTTATTGCAGACAGCAGCAAAATATGACTTCTATAATTCTGATGTTAATGTCTTCGGGAAAGCTTTTACAAATTATAATTTCGGTATCAATTATTTTATTAACAATCGGATAAAATTACAGGCAAATTATGTTTTTAGAGAAGAAGAAACTAACAGGAAAAAAAATGACATAGCTGAAATTCAATTACAAATTGATTTCTAGTATGGCCAAAATTTCAAAACTTAATTAACATTTAAAAGTGGGAATATGGACATTTTTAACATCTATTTACCTGTTGCAGGAATTGAATTTAATATTCTGTTATTAATTTTAATCGGTTTTTGTGTAGGCGTTCTCGGCGGTTTCTTTGGCGTAGGCGGCGGATGGATTGTTACCCCTGCCCTAAATATATTCGGGTTTCATATGGCGTTTGCAATCGGAACAGACCTTTCCAATATTTTCGGACAGTCAATAGGAGCCGTTAAAAAGCACCAGAAAATGGGAAACATAGATTGGAAACTAGGTCTTATTTCTATAATTACATCGGTAATTGGTTTAGAAATCGGATCAGAAGTAATTATAGCTCTTGAAAAGGCAGGTGATGTTGGTGTTATTGTTAGATGGTGTTATATGTTGCTGCTTACAAGCCTGGGTTTCTATATGTTATATGATTATTTCATTCTTCATCAAAGACAATTAAAAAATAATGATAAAGCCGGGAAAAACGTTTCCAGTTCAAATACAAAATCTAACAGAAGTAAATTAGCATTGAGGCTTTATAAATTAAACTTCCCGCCAATGATATCATTTCCTGCCTCTGATATTGAAGGTGTTTCTTTATGGATTATACTCTTGATTTTCTTATTTACAGGATTTCTTTCCGGTTTTTTAGGAGTAGGCGGCGGCTTTATTATAATGCCTGCTCTTGTCTATTTAATCGGCCTTCCTACTGCAGTTGCGGTTGGAACCAGTTTAATTACAGTGCTTTTCAGCGGAGCCTACGGATGTTTTACATATGCTTTAAAAGGAAGAGTAGAATTAATTGCAGCATTTATTATGTTAATCGGTGCGTCAATTGGTGCTCAGGTCGGATCTACTGCTGTTAGATACATAAAAGGATATGGAATTCGTTTACTCTTTTCTATTATGATAATTTTCGCAGGCTTATCCGTCGCTACTGAGCAATTTTACAAAATTACGATGAAACAATTTTTTCAATCCCTCGCAGGTATTGTTTTAATGGGAACGGCTTTTTCAATGTCATTAGTTATTATAGTTAAACTTATTATGGAATTTAAAAAAGAAAAAAAGGAAAAAGAATCAATTAATACATTTAACTAACAAATGAAAAATAATTATGGATATATTTAATATATATTTACCGGTTGCCGGAATTGAATTCAATGTCCTATTATTAATTCTTATCGGATTCTGTGTCGGTGTTCTAGGAGGATTCTTCGGCGTTGGCGGAGGTTGGATTGTAACCCCAGCTCTAAATATTTTCGGTTTTCACATGGCATATGCAATCGGCACTGATTTATCAAACATTTTCGGTCAATCTTTAGGCGCTGTTAAAAAGCATCATAAGATGGGAAACATAGACTGGAAACTTGGTTTTATTTCTATTATTGCATCTGTTGTCGGATTGGAACTCGGTTCCCAAGTAATCTTAAAATTAGAAAAAGCCGGCGATGTCGGTTCTATCGTTAGATGGTGCTACCTTTTTCTTATGTTCGGACTAAGCATTCTTATGTTCTATGATTATTTTAAATTAAATCCCAAGAAAAGGGGAAAAACTAAAAATAAAGGCTCAAACGAGCAAAGTGAATCTGTACGAACAAGGAGTACAATTGCCGAAAGATTACATAAAATCAATTTACCTCCTATGATTTCATTCCCTGCTTCAGGAATAAAATCTGTTTCATTGTGGATTGTTTTATTCATCTTTTTATTTACAGGTTTTCTATCAGGCTTTTTAGGTGTTGGAGGAGGCTTTATTAGAATGCCTGCTCTAGTCTATTTAATAGGAGTACCTACAGTTATTGCAGTAGGAACAGACTTAATGAGTGTATTATTTTCCGGTGCATATGGTTGTTTTACCTATGCCGTTAAAGGAAGAGTTGAATTAATAGCAGCCTTCTTTATGCTTATAGGAGCTTCAATAGGTGCTCAAATAGGTGCTACGGCCGTTAAGTATATTAAAGGCTACGGAATCAGATTGTTATTCGCAATAATGATAGTCTGCGCAGGCTTTTCAATAGCTTTGGAACAAGCTTATAAAATAACTAATCTCGAACTTCTTTCTACAATTGCGGGAATAGTATTAATGGGAACTGCTGTTTCCATGACTTTGATAATAATTATAAGCCTGGTTACAGAATTTAAGAAAGAAAGAAAATTAAGGTTATAAAACTTTATAAATAAAAATTTGTAAATATTTTAAATAAAAATTATTATTTAATTAGGGAAATAGAATATGCCTATGAAAAAGCTAATGATATTTTTAATATTCTGTTTAATTTACACCGGCATACACAATTATACTTATGCTAACGAAGTCGGCGGTAAACAAGAAACTGCACTGAATAATCAAGTTGAGACAAAAAATCTTTCGGGTGTTGATTTAATAATTGTAAAACTATACAACAACGATAGAATTCTTTATGCTATAGTTGTTACTCTGGTAATGGCTACTTTAGGATCAATTATGGCATTCGGAACAGACCTTGTACTAAAATTTTTCGGAATGAGCGTTTCAAAAATATCACATAACGAATGATTTTTTGGTTTCAAGTTATTTTATTATTTACGAATAATTTACTTGAATTGGCTTAGATGCAAAATTAAATTACTATTGTAGATTTAATTAATAAATTAAATAACTATATTATCATAAATTTTTGCTTATGTAATTGAGTTAATAAAAGATTACACAAATTGAAAATAATAGAAAAATTGAAATATTTAAGCATATCATCACGCATTTCAATCTTACTTGGAATAATTATTTTAATAACAATGGGGGTTTTTTCAACATTCAGTCTTATCAAACAGAAAGATGCTTCAATAGATGCCATTAGCCATAATGCCGATCAACTTAGTAAAACAACGGAAAAGATATTAAGATTCAGTATGCTTAAAAACCGGCGGGCTGAATTATCCTTGGCCGTGAGAAATATTGTCGGTAAAGAAGGAATTATGTCCGTAAGAATTTTAAATCATAAAGGAATAATTAAATTTTCTTCGAATCCTTCCGAAGTAAACAAGAATATTTCTCAAACTAGTCAGGAAGGAATGGAAACCGCCCAACTCTGTGAAAGCTGCCATAAAAATAAGTATAATAAATTAGAATACGATCTAAAGAATTTTACTCAAAACAGAATTATTAGAAAAGATAACTTGATATACAATTGGCAGCCCATTTATAATGCCCGAAGTTGTTATACGGAGGCGTGTCATTCAAGCTTTGAAGAACCTGAAGCAAAAAATACAAATACCATAAAGAACCGCGAAGCATACTTGCCTGTACACGATTCTTCTCAAACAATACTTGGATTTATAGATATTGAAGTATCTACTAAGAGAATAAATGCCAACCTGGCAAATACAAGAACACAGCTTATTCTGTTTACGATAATTTTTGCCTTAATAGCATCAATCGTAACATATTTCTCAACTAGATACCTTATCGGCAAACCCATAAAAAATTTAGTCGATGGGACTAAACGCGTAGCCGAAGGAAATTTTAAAGATGAAATTCCGCCCGGTAAAGCAGAATTAAAATTACTTGCCGAATCATTTAATAAAATGCAAAAACAATTATTGTCTACTCAAACTCAGCTTATTGAATCTGAAAAGCTAGCATCGGTAGGCAAACTTGCGGATGAAATTGCAAATGAAATTAATAATCCGCTTACGGGTATAATTATTCATAGTGAAAATTTAATTGCAGAATCAAATTTAGATGAAACTAGAATAAATGACTTTGAAACAATCAAATTGGAAGCATTAAAAATTAGAGAGAGCATAAGAAATATTTTATCTTTTACAGGAGGGAGCAAACCTGACTTTAAAGTTACTTTTATCGGAGATATAATTAATCATACGATATCGATAGTAAAGAAGTTTTCAAACTTTCAAAATATCAAAATAATTACGGAAATCCCTAAATCCCTTCCGAATGTTTCGGTGGATCCTGCATTGATAGAACAGGTATTTTTGAATCTGCTCTTAATACCGTCGGAATCCATGCAGGCTGGAGGTATATTAGATATTTTGGTTAATCATTCGGAAGTTAATAAGAAAATTGAAATCGTTTTTTCAGATACCGGGAAAGGAATACCCGAGAACATCCTTAAAAAAATATTTAATCCTATTAATTTTTCGGATCTCGAAAACTTTGAAAAGACGGGAATCAGTCTGGCTGTATGCAAAGATATTATAGAAATGCATAACGGAACACTAAAAATAAATAATACCGGATCTGGGACAGTAGTTACTATTGAATTGCCGGTTTAGGTTTTATGAAACACATAATCAAAATACTTGTTATCGACAAAGAGGAAATCATTCTCAAATCTGTAAAAAAAGTCCTAAAAAATAATGAACACACTGACTTTATTGTTACAACATGCAACACTGCTTTAGAAAGTTTAAAATTAATTAGAACCGATAAATTTGACCTTACTTTGATTGACCCCATTCTGCCAGGAATGAACGGGAATGAACTATTGAGAAGGATTAGAAATATATACCCCGGACTTCCTTTAATAATTATGTCCGGGTATTCTACAATGAAAATAAATCAATTTAATTCAGTTACCGGACAGAATGATGCGGTTAAACCGACTGTAGAAATTTTAAAAAAACCGTTTACTACGGAAGAAATGAAATCCGTTATTAAAAAAGTTATGGAGAATTATTTAGATAGTAATTAAAAAGCTTTTACAAAAAATGAAACTTTTTAGAAATATTATAAAAAAACAAGAGAGGAAGACAGTATCCTTTAAGGAAAAACTTTACCATTTCCAGCGCCTTTTATCTTCAAATGATGAAGCTCTAAAACTCATGGGAAGTTTAAGTGAACTTCTTGTTACGGGGAAACCCTTTTCAAGAGGTGAAATTTGTAAATTCTTTTCCGAAATAGTTAAGAATACTCAAGATGTAACCGAACACCTTTCTATAATGTGCGACGGTAAATATAAAACTCTAATCGGTCAAGTAAAAAAAATTAGAAGTAAATGCGAAGATGGGCTTGCGCCGGGTTTTTTCTGTACTATTAGGTGGAATTGTAATAAGGCCGATTGCACAGATTGCGAGGAAATTAATAGATATGTAAAAACTCCTTCAAATAGACCATATTCATATATGGTTGATGAAATAACCATCGATAATACTAGAGAAGTAGGCGGTAAGATGAGCCGTTTATGCGAGATACATAATAGACTTCTTATACCGATACCGGATGGTTTTTGTCTAACAACAAAATGTTTCGACGAATTTTTATTGGAAGGAGATTTATACGATCAAATTGACAAAACTATTTCTTCAATCGACTTTAATGATAATGAACAGGTTCAACAAGCAAGCCAGGTTATTCAAGCTCTTATAATTTCCACACCAATCCCTGCACTTATTGAAAAAATCATAATCGATAATTATGAACATTTAGTAACCAAGCAGGGAGATGTTTTGCTATCCGTCAGATCCAGCGCCGTGGGAGAGGATGATTTGCATTTTTCTTTTGCAGGGTTGCACTATACTGCATTGAATGTTAGTAAGGCTAACTTAATTGATGCTTGCTTCGAAGTTTTAATATCAAAATATTTACCTCAATCTTTGGTCTATAGGTATCTTACCGGGTTGCGTGATATGGATATGCCTATGAGTATCGGCTGTATGCAAATGATAGATTCGGAAGTAAGCGGCGTTTTGTTTACCAAAGATCCGATGGGCAAAAAGGACGGAATCATTATACATGCTGTCTTGGGATTGGGAACTAAGGTAGTTGACGGGAGCGTATTACCGCAAGAATTTATTGTCGATAGAACAACGTCAAGAATAATTAAATTTCGGATCGGAAATCAAAAATCAAAAACAACATTAAGATTAACAGACGGTTTACAAGAAGAAGATTTATCTGAAGAAAATATTCACAAATCATGTTTAAATGAAAGCCAAATCAAAATAATAATCGAATATGCTTTAAAAATTGAAAATTATTTTGAAACCCCTCAAGATATTGAATGGACAATAGATAAAAACGGAAAGGTTTATATTCTTCAATGCAGGCCGTTAGCAATTACAAAATCCGCTGCCGATCAATCTATTGAAAGAATATCCACTGAAGAAGGAAATTTTAATTACCCGGTTTTAATTGAGAAAGGGACATGTGCTAGTCCAGGTATCGGGGCAGGAAAAGTCTTCCTGCTTAATAGATTTAAAGATCTAATTAATTTCCCTACCGGCGGAATACTAGTAGTGAAAAAAACATCACCGGAATTAACACGGGTTCTACATAAAGCTTCCGGATTAATAGCAGATATCGGAAATACTACCGGGCATCTTGCAATTATAGCACGTGAACTTGGGATACCCGTCCTTGTAAATACCGACAATGCAACTGAAATTTTAACCAATAACCAAATTATTACTGTCGACACTTTGAAAAACAAAGTATTTATGGGTGAAGCTAAAGAATTAATTGAAGAATATAAAGCTAAAGTTGCTAACGAAAATATTTTCATAAAGAGTCCGATGTTTAGAGTTTGGCAAAATATTTCCAAACTTATAATTCCATTAAATTTAACCAATCCGGATTCTTCAGATTTTACTCCCGAAGGCTGCAGGACATTTCATGATATTACTAGGTTCGGGCATGAGTATGCAATGAGGGAAATGTTTTCTTTATACGAGTCCGCTCAATATGAAGATAAGCATGCTTATCCTCTGGATTTTTCAGTGCCGTTAGATATACATATTATCGATCTGGGTAACGGATTAAAAGATGTGACCGGTAAAAAAAGGGTAAAGCCGGAAGATATTATTTCCGCGCCTTTTCTTTCTTTAATAAAAGGGATGACTGCGCCGGGTATTAGATGGGCAGGCCCGCTGCCGATTGACCTAAAAGGTTTCGCAAATCTATTAATGTCAAACGTAATAGATTCCAGCAGAAGCGACAGAGATTTGGGAAGTCGTAGTTATGCCATAATTTCAGACTGTTATATGAATTTCTTTTCCAGGATGGGGTATCATTTTTCAAGACTTGATGCTTATGTTAGCGATGAAATAAATAACAATTATATTAACTTTAATTTCCGCGGCGGTGCTGCAGATCCGATTAGAAAAATGAGAAGGGCTAAAATAATTACAAAGGTACTGGAAACTTTAAACTTTTCCGTTTCATTACAAAATGATCATGTCCTGGGAACAATAAGGAAGATTCCGTCTTCGTTAATTCTATCTTTATTAACTGAAATCGGAAGATTAATGGGTGCGGTAAGAAATGTTGATGTTACTCTTACAAATGATGAAAGCATACAGCAATTTGTAGATGCATTTATTAAAGGAGATTCTTCGCCCGCTTTAAGGTTTGTGGAAAAAAGCCATAACTAATCATTATAATTTCATTTTCATAGAATAATTGACTGATTATACGGAAGCAGCTACCTGGTTTACATTAATATTTTGTTTCTCAAGTTCTTTCGCCTTTATCTTCACTGAGTCTATATAAATAGCAAGAGGACGGTAAAGCAAATGGCTCCATTTACCAAAAGGCACCTCGACAAATAACATCGGTACAACAATCATCATATGAATCATGTACATAACATATGTTTCCATCGGCATATTCGTTATTCTGAATAGATGAAGTAAAATACCTGTTAATGCAGCCAGAAAAAGCATTATAGGAAACAGCCAATCCGAAAAGTGACTGAACTGATGCATCCCCGTTCCCTTTTTTATGCGGTCTATAATAATCCAGATTGTAGAAATTATTAAAACAACGGTCGAATAGTATCCTAAAATACTGGTCCAATGTAAAGTACTGTCTTTAATTTGAAACCACGGAAGAAATACTACAACAAGCGTAAACATAATAGCGTAACCGCTGACAAGGAATAAGTGACGGAGCCAGTTTTTCAACGTTTCACTGCTGTTGCATTCTTTCCATCTTTTTTGAGTAATCCCCTGTATAATAAAATTAGGAAGCTGTGTAAGATACAAATGAAAGGGTATGTCCTCTCCTTTTGTAAGGCCGGTAAACATACGCGCAGCATTTGAAAGAAGTAAAACACCTAATAAAACAGCTAAAATTCTATCACCCCAATCTACAATACCAACTGGGGCAAACTTTTCAAGCATAACCGAAGATAAAGGTCCGAATCCCGAATGGTTTAACAATCCAAAGCCGAAATTATTTGGAAGTGTAAACATGAGTGCTATTGCTGCTGCAGCAAAAGTTAAAATCCCGATTTCCCAAAACACCGACCGGTACAATAATCGTGACAATCCCGTCCAATCATAAATAGATGTTAGGTATCTGCGAAGCGCCATCATAGTTTCACCGGGATTAACATTTCTCGGGCATCTTTTAGAACAATCGCCGCAATAAAAACACAGCCACGGCCCCGGATCCTTTAACAACTCGTCTTTCAAGCCCCATTGCGCCATTAGCATTTGTTTACGCGGAAACCCATTCTCTTCGGTAGATAGCTGGCATACCGATGTACATGTAGAACACTGGTAACATTTTTTAAAATCTTCTCCGCCGCTTTTTTTCAAATCACGAATTAGCTGGACATCCGGATTAATTACTTTTCTTTCGCTCATAATTAGAACTTATCATTCCTTTTCTTTTTTTAATTTCATTGTTTTTTCGCCAAAGAGGCAATACTTTAGCCAATTAAAACCGAAAATCAATAATTCTTTATCATCAAATTTTATTTTTTCCAGAACTTCTTTGTCTACATCAAACCTTTTAAGAAATGTACTTTCAAAAACAAATTCTCTAAACTTATCTATATTATAACAGACAGTATAAAACATCTCCAGTTTGGCAGGTTCCAGACGTTTACCTTTTCCAAAAAAACTATGTAAAGAAACCTCTTTAAAAAGCTCCCCTACCTCCGAATATTCCTTAACTTCCTGTTCGTCCATCCATTCGTTGATAGTCCGGGTTTTATCTTCATAATATCCCTGACATACCGGTTCTTCGATAACAAAATAAAATTCTTCTTCATCGCTATTAAAATTTGTTTTAGGCGATGCCACACCCAGCGGATACATTCTACAAGACCACGGCCTGTCTTTATACACAGTGCATCCTTTTTTACCTACAAAATGACAAGATTTATTCTCGTCATTCTTCATTTTCAACATTACTACGGGATAATTCTGATTCTCATCGATAGGAAGAAATGAGTACTTATCTAAAAATTCCTGTGAGCTTATTTTAAGATTATTTTTTAACCGTATTATATCATAGGGAGTTAAAAAAATATTGACATCGCTGCAGCATTTGTTAAAGCAGCTTATATTCTTATGACAATTGAATTTAAACTTGCTTTCTTTATTTAAACGCGGATACTCTTTTAATATTGTTTCTTTTAATTTTTCTAATTCATTTTCCATAGTCTGTCCTCAAGTTAAAAATTTTTAGGATACTTTTATTCGAATATAAAACTCTTCATTGCATCTTTTGACCAAACAGGTAAAGGACCGGATTCTCCGTTAAACGGATTCATCCTATATCTGTAAGAAATATTCATATTATATTTATCCTTCATCCATTTCCAACCGTTAACAAAATAAGGACATTCATCATTAAAACATGCATATTGATATTCAACACCCCAGGAGGATTCCGGCGGGCATTTCCATTTTTTTAAGGGCTGGTTACAATGCGGGCAAGTTAAAATTCTTTCTTGTTGCATAATGTTTAACCGTGTTAAGAATAAAAACAAATTTTCGCGGAATAAGGGAATCCTGATTTTGCAGGATTCCCTTTGAAATTCCAGTATTATTAATTCACAAAAAAAGTAAGAACTAATTTACGATTGAAAGAATCGGTTTTGTAAATACATCCCAGTTATCCGTTTTCGGATCCCATTTCATATTTACAAATACTTTCCAATCTTTTTCATCCATTGAAGGTTTATCGGCCCGATAATAATATCCAGGCCATCTGGTTTCTTCCCTGAATAATATTGCTCTAACGTGTGCTTCAGCCTGCCACATCCTATGAACATTTTCCCAGCATCTCATTAATTCGTGAAGATCGGATGCAGCGAGCTTTGTAGAATCTTCTTTAAGATATTCCAGAAGCTCAAGTCCTTTTTCCAATAAGCTTTTACTTGTCTTAAATTGTGAAGATACTCCGCCTGCATATTCATCCATTATTTTTTGAAGCCTGAACATAAACATCTTCGGCTTTATATAATTCGGATTAACTTCAGGATCGCTTGAAGATGCACCAAATTGATCATAAAGATCAAGCGGCTTTAGAATTTCCTGTTTTAATGCATCTATTGCAGCTTCATCATATTTCGGCGGATTAGGATTATCAACTATATAATCAATAGCTCCTTTTGCAGCAATACGACCTTCTGCATGAGATCCGGATGAGAATTTATGACTTGAAGCTCCGGATGCATCACCGGCGCAGAATATTCCTTTAATTGTTGACATATTCGGGTAACCCCAGAAGTATTCATCCGGCGCAAGATCTTTCGGACCGCTTACCCAAGCACCGGAGGCACCGGAATGCGAACCGATAAAGTAAGGTTCGGCAGCAGCAATTTCAGATGGTTTTTCTTCGGGTGCCGTATTTGTACCGGCCCAAAGGATTGCCTGCGAAATTGTCATATCAAGGAAATCTTCCCAAGCTTCGGATTCCAATTCCTTCAATTTTTTCTTTGCTGCTTTTGCATCACCGGATTCTGAGGCAATTTTATTTATTGCTTCTTCCGTCCTCATATAAATTGGACCTTTTCCTTCCATAACATCCAGCATCATTAGCCAGTTACGTAAGTTAGCCGGAACAGGTTTTACTTTTCCATAAGGAACCCACTTTTCAAGCTCCTCACCTCTTTCGATCATATAATTGCCGCCTTCGCCGTTTGTTGCACGTGACTTGAATAAAAGAAACCATGCACCGACAGGGCCATATGCATCTTTAAATCTAACAGGAATAAAACGAACTTCCTGGCATGTCATTTCCGCACCGGCTTTAAGAGTAAAATAAGCGCTTGAGCCTGAATTCCACGGCGGATACCAGGCACGTCCCAAACCTTCACCGGAAGACCGCGGTTTAAATACATGCACTGCACCGCCCATTGCAACTAAAACCGCTTTCGATTTGAAAACATAAAACTTCTCTTCTCGAACGCTGAATCCTACTGCACCGACACAAACATCACCATCCATAATAGGTCCGACAATAAAGACTCTTTCATAAATATTTTCTGCTCCAATAGCATTCTTTGCAGCTTCGGCCACAACAACTTTGTACGATTCCCCATTAATCATTAACTGCCATCTGCCTTCATGTACATAATTACCATCAGCATCTTTCCAAATCGGTAATCCCCATTTTTCAAAAAGATGAACTGTAGAATCAACATGACGAGCAATATTATAAACCAAATCTTCACGGGTAATTCCCATTAGTTCGCTTCGTACATATTTTACATAATCTTCTACGGTATTTTTTCCATCTTTAATTCCGACGTATTGATTTATTGCCGACAATCCCATGGCAACGGCTCCGCTTCTATCAACAGAAGCTTTATCGACCAATGTAACTTTTAAGCCGTTTTTCTTGGCCCAATAAGCTGCTTCAACAGCCGCACCGCAAGCTGCCATTCCTCCGCCTATTATCAATAGATCAGTAGTTACTTCTTCAGTTTTAAAATTTGACATTGTGTTTCCCTTCTTTCTAATTCTTAATTGTGACTACTTCAGGAAGACCTAAAGATTCGGGTTCGGTAAATAGAACTGGGCTCTTAAGGTCATTATTATTAGTGTTCCAACCACCATCCGGCACTGCTTTGCCTTCTTCAGTTGTACGAATCGGGAATTTGAAACGTTTTAAAGTACCATTACGGAATTTGATTGTCCACATAATGGAGTCGGTGCTTCTCATCGGAGTAACAGTAGCTCCTAAAGGTACAAAGTCTGCATAACCGCGTACCTCAATTGCCTGGTTAGGACAAATCTTAACACAATTATAGCATTCCCAACACATTTCAGGCTCGCGGTTAAATGCTTTCATTGTATTTTTATTCAACGCCATAAGGTCATTTGGACAGATGTACTGGCATGCGGTTTTATCAAGAGCCTTACATCCGTCGCATTTATCCGATATTACATAACTTGGCATTAGATTATCTCCTTTACATTTTAATTAAATAACAAACGTCCAAAAAAATTTTTTGCATTTTTCTATTTTTTATTATTTGAGACTACATCTCCGGTTGCAAATTGATGCATTTTAATTTCAACTTTTTCTTCCAAATGAGCGTAATAATCTCTAAGTATGGTTAACACTTCGGGCCGGCTGAATTCCGGGGGTACATCGCCTCCCTCGGAAAGAGCTTTTCTAAGTGCCGTACCGCTTAAGAATAATCTGTCTTCTTTTTTATGCGGGCATGTTTTCATTGAAGCCATTCCGCCGCATTTGAAACACCAGAAGGTCCAATCAATCGGCAATGGTTTTAATAACAGCGCATCTTCCGGAATTTCAAAGAATATTTTCTGAGCATCGAACGGGCCATAATAATTACCGACTCCGGCATGATCGCGGCCGACAATAAGATGTGTACAGCCAAAATTTTGTCTAAATACGCCATGCAATAAAGCTTCTCTCGGTCCGGCATATCTCATATCCAGGGGATATCCGCCGCATACAACGGAATCCTTTATAAAATAGTTTTCAACTAAAACATCAATGCATTTAGCTCTTACTTCTGCAGGTATATCACCTGGTTTTAGTTTTCCTACTAATTGATGAATATAAAGCCCGTCGCTGACTTCCAAAGCAATTTTTGCTAAAAATTCGTGAGAGCGGTGCATCGGATTGCGCAACTGTAATGCAGCAATGGTACGCCATCCTCTTTCAGCGAAAATTTTCCTGCTTTCTTCCGGTCTTTGATACAAGCCTTTAAATTCCTCCGGGAAATAACTCTCGGAACAAACCTTAACCGGTCCGGCAATATTCCACTCTTTTTGCTGCATAACCATTTTTACACCCGGGTGTTCAGGATCGTTGGTTGTAAAAACATGTTTGCATTCAAAGTCCTTATCGATCTGGTACTTTTCCGTGACCTTCATTGTACCCATAACTTCATTTGTTTCATCGCTTACCAAAGCAATTTCTTCATTAAGCTTCAAAGATTTTGCATCTTCGTCTGAAACGGACATTGTAATAGGGATCGGCCAAAATAAACCGTTGGACATTTTCATATCCGCGCATACACCCTTCCAATCTTCTTTGCCCATAAATCCGTTTAGAGGTGTAAATCCCCCGATTCCAAGCATTATCAAATCCCCGGTTTCGCGGCTTGTAATCTGAATCTTTTTTAATTTGTTCGCTTTTTTTAATTCTTCTTCCTTCTCTTTTCCACTAAGAAGAAGAACTTTCAACTTATCACCCCCGTGAGGACGAATTAAAGTTGTTGCACTCATATCATCTCCTCGAATTAAAATATTTATTTTATTTATTTAAATTTTTCTTATAGCATGTTATTAAATCATCACTAAAAACTTATGCCGATCACATAGTAAAATCAACGCGATTAAAGATTCTGTAATCAACTTGTTGTTCATATAAGTGATAATTATTTATAACCATTAGACTAATATTTCCGATTAAATCCGAACTATAAGATTTAGTTTTTATCATTTCCTGATCCTTACATACCTTTATAAGGATTGGCTCCCATTTCTCTGATTTCTTCAACAAATTCGTTAAATATTTCGGGTATTTTTATGTACTCATCGATAGATAGCGTAATAAGCTTAACTCTCTCAGGTTCAAGTACAAGCTGTTTTAATTTTTCCTGAACATTACTCATGCGTCTGTTAGCAAGTTCACTTCCTCTTATAAAATGACACTGATAATCATCACCATACTTACAGCCTATCATAAGAATACCGTCAAATCCTCTTGAAAGGGCATCTGCAATCCAAACAGTATTAACGGAACCAAGACATCTTACCGGAATTACTCGAATATTAGGATCATATTGAAGCCTGTTTCTGCCGGCAATTTCTAAAGAAGGATAAGCATCATTTTCACATAAGAAAGCGAGTACACGAGGCTTTTCTTCATCTTCATCAGGTATTTCGATTGACTTTATCATTGAAGAGATCATATTGATTGAATAATCTTTAAATGAAATTATTCTTTCCGGACAAGCACCGAGACAAATACCGCACCGGCGGCACCTGGTTAAATTTGGTAAAGGAGTTCCTTTTTCATCTTCATCTAATGTTCCAAACGGACATTCCTCAGTACACCTCTTGCATTGAGTACAACGCTGCAGGAAAAATTCCGGATACGATAAATCGCCTGACCTGGGATGAACCGCTTTTCCTTCTTTAGCATTATATAATACTTGAATTGCTTTTAATGCAGCACCGTAGGCATCTTTTTTACTGGAGGAAATATCCATAGGTGCCCTTACAGAACCTGCTGCATAAATACCGGTTCTGCGAGTTTCATAAGGAAAACAAATGTAATGAGATTCGGGAAAACCGTATTTCAATGTTGGTAAATCGGTTCCCTGTCTATAAGTAAGATTTAAAATTTTAGCACCGGCTTCAGCTGAAGCAGCAGCTTTTTTCCCATCAAGAGTTTTTCCTTCTTCAACCGGTTCGATTGTTTCAGATTCAATATTACCAACCAATGTCGA
>JBJKQE010000005.1:0-25745 GCA_046705645.1 Ignavibacteriaceae bacterium
TTCTTATTCCTTCTTTTTCATCCTTAGCTTTTATTAAAGCGGCCGCAGGGCCAAACAATTCCTCATCGTAGGCCGGCATTCCGGGAGTTACTTCAGTAAGAACCGTAGGAGGATAATATGCGCCGTTCATTTTAGGAATTTCTCCCCCTAATAAAAGTTTTGCTCATTTTTTTATACTTTTATTACCCTGTGTATGAAGTTCATCTCTAAGATCATTTCTCGCCTGCGGACCCAAATAATTACTTTCGTCAAACGGGTCTCCGACCTTTTTTTCCTTCATCTTTTCCACAAAAAGATTTTCAAACTTATCATAGACTTGTTCAACAACGATAAATCTTTTTGCGGCAATACAGCTTTGCCCTCCATTAATTAATCTCGATGTTACACATGTATCAACAGTATTCTCCAGGTCGGCATCTTCAAGAATTAAATACGGATCACTTCCCCCTAATTCCAAAACGGTTTTTTTAAGAACAGAACCGGCCATAGAAGCAACTGCTTTGCCTGCAGTGACACTGCCCGTTAAAGTAACTGCTTTTACAAATTTATTTTCAATTACACTCTTAATACCTTTGGAAGAAACTACTAAAGTTCTAAAAAGATTTTCAGGGAAACCTGCTTCCCTAAAAATTTCTTCAATTGCAAGTGCACATCCTGTAACGTTGGAAGAATGTTTAAGTACTCCGGCATTACCAGCCATCAAATTAGGTGCAGCAAATCTGAATACCTGCCAAAAAGGAAAATTCCAGGGCATTACAGCCAAAATTACTCCTAACGGATTATAAGTAACAAAACTTTTCGATGCATCGGATTTAATTATTTCGTCATCAAGAAATGTTTCAGCATTATCAGCAAAGTAGTCGCAAACCCACGCACATTTTTCAACCTCTCCATATGATTGATTTATAGGTTTGCCCATCTCCAATGTCATTACTTCAGCCCATTTATCTTTTTTTGACCTTAAAACTTCCGCAGCTTTTTTCATCAGAACTGCTCTTTGAGAGAATTTTGTTTTATGCCAGCTTAAAAAAGTTTTATGTGATTCTGATATGACTTGGTTAATTTGATCTTGATTCATTTCCTGATAAGCTTTAATTTCTTCGTTTGTGGCGGGATTTATTGAATTAATCATTTTGAAATCTTCCTTTTCGCTTAAATCAAATTAAATTTAGTTTGATTAAAATAAAAAATTGTTAAGTCGAAATAAATGCATTTTGTTATTTGATAATAGATAAAAATCAGGTTGATATGTACTTCTAAAAATTATAGTGATAATTTATGAATTGACATTTTCCTTTTTTTTCTAAATGTTAAATAAAAAAAGGGGGTAATTATGAAAAGAGGGATATACAATTTTCATCTAATCCTGTGTAGTTTGACTTTTTGTATTTTAATATTCAATTCGAAATTAATAATTGCACAATGGGTTGAGCAATACGGCGGTACTAAAGAAAAATTAAATGATGTTGTTATGCTCAATTCGACCACGGCAATTATTGCAGGTGAATACGGCGCAATTCTTAAAACTTCAGATGGCGGAAAGACATGGCAAAATACTGCTCCTCCGGTAAACTGCATCAATGGAACAAACTGCATATTGAGATGGGAAAGTATTTCTTTTATCGACAAACAAATTGGTATTATTGTAGGAAGTAATGTCGTTATTACAAATGACGGAGGAAGTAATTGGAGCTTTATACCTAATCCTTCTTCGAACAATTTAATCTCTGTTTTAATGATAAGCCCGGAAAATATTATTATTGGAGATGATTTAGGTTATGTATATCAATCTCTTGACAGCGGCAAAACCTGGAAATCAAGGAAACTGAGCAGCAATCCTATTCATTCTATTTTCTACTATTACGGACTTGATAATCATATTAATACTGCATTGATTTATGCTGTATCCAACGATTCGCTCTTTACTAAATCCGAGAATCCTTCTTCACCATGGATGAATTGGGGTAGCCTCGGTTATTTCAGAGGCTTGGGTTCTTCAGCTTTTAAAGGAGGAATTTCAAGTAATGGAACTTTTTTTATAGTTGGAGTGCAGGGAGACTTTTATTCGCAAGCAATAATTATTAGGTTAAGGCCGCCGGACTCTCACTGGTATTCAGTAGGCCCTCCTTCAGAAATTGGGGAACTTTCGGGATTATCTATCCCATCACATGAATATATTTATACAAGCGGTACAAATGGTAAAATATTAAAATCATCAAACGGCGGAGATTATTGGGTCTCTTTAAAAACTCCGACTAAACAAAGATTAAGTTCAATTTTCTTTTTTGACAATGAAACAGGTTTTGCGGTAGGAGATTCGGGAACAATTTTGTATACATCATCGGGCGGGATTTCTCCTATAAATAAACCTCCTTTACCTTTTCATTTATTAACTCCTGTAAATGAAGACACTATATTTAGTTTACCAAAGTCAATAATTTTTTCATGGAAAAAAGCAGTTGACCCTGATGATGATATAGTTAACTACACATTACTAATATCTGCCGATACATGTTCTACATGGAAATCTTTTGGTCCTGTTACAGATACTTCATTGCCAGTACAATGGTCTGATGAAATTACAAAAGCCTCAAGATATTTTTGGACTATAATAGCAAACGACGGAATGCTTGCAACTCCCGCTCTTGAAGTATTTACATTTAATATTAACACTATATCCGGTGTTGCTAATGCAGAGAATTCCTTACCCCATAATTTCGCACTATATCAAAATTACCCGAATCCCTTCAACCCTACAACTAAAATTCGGTATTCAATAAATAGTACGCAATTTGTTACACTTAATGTTTATGATGCCTTAGGACGAAAAACAGCTATACTTGTAAATAGAGAACAAAGGCCGGGAACTTACGAAGTTGAGTTCGATGGGAGCAATCATACAAGCGGAATTTATTTCTACCGCCTACAGGCAGGTAATTTCTCTACAACTAAGAAATTTATTCTAATGAAATAAAAAATTACATCCATAATATTCTTTATCAAGTATAATTTTGCGGCATTCTTTTTATAACAACTAATGTTTTGTCATCCGAATATTCACCGTTTTTGGAATATTTAAACAGTTCATCAAAAATAGAATAAACAATTTCTTTTGGTGATAAATGCTTAAACTTAAGCACTAAATTGCTAAGCCGTTCTTCTCCAAAACTTTCAAAATCGGCATTTGTAGAATCCGTTACCCCATCCGAAAAAATCAACAGAACATCATTCACCTCGAAATTGATACTGTCAATGTCGAACTTTGCAGTCGGCGAAGGACCTAATACCGGGCCGGTTGGCTGAAGCGTTGTTATTTTATTTGAATTTGCTTTAACAAACATAGGGGGATTATGGCCCGCATTTGCGTAAAGGACTAATCCTTTTGTATCGGTTGAAAATTCGCCGTAAAATAATGAAGCAAATTTTTCATCTTTAAATATTTTGTTAACCAGTGTATTCATGCGCTTCATTAATGCTGCAGTTTTTATTTCAAAACTGCTGGCCATCCTTAATGCACCGGAAATATACATTGCTTCTGCAGCTGCGGCTACCCCTTTGCTTGCAGCATCACCAAGAACAACACCAAGTAAATCGCCTTCAGTACCGATTTCCAGGTAATCAAAAAAATCACCTCCTACAATTTCGGCCGGGTCCGATAAACCGAAAATTACATAATCGTGGAAATGATACTCATGCTCAGGTAATATTCCTTTCTGCAGTTCCCTTCCCTTGTTTAATTCCGCTTTTAAATTTGTTGCCCTTAACGAATAGCGGTGCTGTTTTACTTGAGATGTTAAAGCTGTTGCAATAATGCTAAGAGTTAATCGGAGATCTTCGTCTATATTTTCACTATTTAAGGCTAATAGATATTCATAATAAGACATTCCGTTATACTTAATTCTGGAGCCTACGCCGGAAGCAGAGTATTTAAAAATTCCTTTCTCTCTTAAGACCTGGTTTGTTTCATTACCCAAAACAGTTCTTTCCTTTGTTATCAATTCGAATAAAGGATATTCTTTTATGTTTACGCGAAAATCGGGTTTAATTTTTTCAAGTTTCCCTGTCTGATATAATAAGATGTAATCGCCGGTAATAGAATCAAATTGCCAAATCCTTCCTCCGGTTACATGTATTTCTTCCATCTCAACAATTTGATTTAAAACTGAAATCATCATATCCTTTTCAGTTTCGAATTTTTGAGATGCAATACTTTCTATCGTCTTATAAATCTTCCTTTGATCCATAATGTTATTATTATTGCTTCGCTTATTATTGAATTATTAATTAAATCTTATTTTTTTCATTATAATTTATTTGATCTTTTTAGATCCTGGTTTGATAAACGGAATCCCTTTTTTACACAATTCACATTCATCGGGAGAAAAAGAGATCACGTTCATTTTCATAGTACTCATCTGCGGAAAACCAAACTGTACTTTACCATTACTTCTATCCACGATAAATCCAACTCCAGTAACTTTTGCTCCGTTGTTTTTAACGATATCAATTACCTCAAAAACGGAACCTCCGGTAGTAACAACATCCTCGCACACCAGGACTTTTTCACCGTTCTTTAGTGTAAATCCCCTGCGAAGAGCTAATGTTTTATCTTCCCTTTCGGCAAAGATAAACCTTTTATTTAATTGCCTTGCTACTTCCTGTCCGACTACAATGCCTCCGATGGCGGGTGCAATAACAGTATCAATATCATATGCACGAAAATGATCTGCAATTATTGAACATACTTTTTCAGTATATTCAGGATACTGTAATACTTTAGCACATTGGAAATAAACATTGCTGTGTCTTCCCGAAGTTAAAAGGAAATGACCTTCCAGTAATGCTTCGGTTTTTTTAAAAATATTTAGTATTTCCGATTCACTTTGGCCCATCTAAAAATTCCTCCAATGCATTTACAGTTTTATTATCACTTTTCTCTTTTACAACCGTCATTCCCTTTTTAAAATTCTAACCGGGTATTAAGCCGGTTATTTATCTTGGAATCTTTTGTATTTTTTTTGCAAGATCAAAATCATTTTGAGTAACTCCGCCTGCACTATGGGTTGAGATAGTAATTTTAACTTTATTCCAAGAGTGTAAAAATATATCGGGATGATGATCCATATTTTCAGCTTCATCCCCTATTTTGTTCACAAACACCAATGCCGATCTAAAATCTTTTAATTGAAATTCCTTTGCTATGCAGTTATCAATAAAATTCCAACCGGTTACTTCCTTTAATTTTTCATTTATTTCTGTCTGGCTTAATATATTCATATTTCATCCATTCCCAATTTTCTTTTCAATAATAAATATTCAAAATTAATTATAAAAAAAGCGTATTAAAAAATAATACGCTTTTTAATCTATTGCCGGTTATTGAGAGCACAACATGTAAAAATTATTTTACTTCTCCGGTATCACTTTTTTCTTTTTCTTCATGCGACTGATCCAGACTCGTATCTTCGTCAAGGAACACTAATTCTTCCGAATTCTCAAAATGCTTTGCTATTATTTTAGCTCCGTCTTTAAATGTACCCCGCAGGATTTCTTCGGCTAAAGTATCTTCTACATATTTTTGAATAGCGCGCCTTAACGGTCTGGCACCAAATTTCTGATCAAAACCTTTTTCAACCAAGAAGTTTTTTGCACTTTCTTCAAGTGTTAATTCCATTTTATTTTCGTGAATATTCTTAAATATTTCTTTCATTTCTATATCAATAATTTTAAAAATATCTTCTTTTTCAAGACTTCTGAAGACTATTGTTTCATCAACTCTGTTTAAGAATTCAGGATTGAAAAGTTTTCTCATCGCTTCTTCAACAGTATTCTTCATGGTCGAATGTTTATCTTCAGCCGATTCTTTTCCGAATCCAAAAGAGCCAATATTTTTGATATCCCTGGCACCAACATTAGTAGTCATTATAATTATAGTATTTTTAAAATCTACTTTTCTGCCAAGACTATCTGTTAAAACACCGTCATCAAGCACCTGTAAAAGAATACTAAATATATCCGGATGCGCCTTTTCAATTTCATCAAATAAAACCACAGAATATGGTCTTCTTCTCACCTTCTCGGTTAATTGTCCTCCTTCTTCATATCCAACATATCCTGGAGGCGCTCCAACCAATCGTGATAGTGAAAATTTCTCCATGTATTCACTCATATCAATTCGAATTAACGCATTATCAGAATCGAATAAATAATGAGCTAATACTTTACAAAGTTCCGTTTTTCCGACGCCCGTCGGTCCTAAGAATATGAAACTGCCGATCGGCCTGTTTGGGTTTTTCAGCCCGGCTCTTGTCCGTCTTATTGCTTTGGTAAGCTTAGTTACAGCTTCATCCTGTCCCACTATATATGCCTTTAAAGCATCTTCCATCTTCAACAGCTTTTCGGATTCTGTTTGAGCTACACGATTAACAGGAATTCCTGTCATCATAGCAACTACAGTGGCAATATCTTCTTCAGTTACATCATGAACGATATCTCTGGTTTTAGCTTCCCATTCTCTCTTTGCTATTTCCAGATCGGATTGCAGATTTCGTTCTTTATCTCTTAATCTAGCTGCTTCTTCATAATCCTGTTTCTTTACAACAGTTGCTTTTTCCAATCTTACTTTTTCAATTTCACCTTCAAGGTCAAGAATTTCCTGGGGCACTTCAAAATTACCCATATGCACTCTTGATCCTGCTTCATCAATTACATCAATAGCTTTATCAGGAAGATGCCTATCAGTAATATATCTATTGCTGAACTTCACTGCAGATTCAATTGCATCGTTTGTATATTTTACATGATGATGTTCTTCGTATTTGAATTTTATATTATTCAAAATCTGAATAGTCTCTTCATAGCTAGGCGGCTCGACCATTACCTTTTGAAATCTTCTATCCAACGCACCATCTGTTTCAATATATTTTCGATATTCATCAAGGGTAGTAGCGCCGATACACTGAATATCACCACGAGCCAGTGCAGGCTTAAACATGTTTGAAGCATCCAAAGAACCTGAAGCACCGCCTGCACCCACAATTGTGTGTAATTCATCAATGAATAAAACTACATCTTTAGCTTTTTCCAGTTCATTCATCAATGCTTTCATTCTTTCTTCGAATTGTCCTCTATATTTTGTTCCGGCAACAAGTCCAGCTAAATCAAGAGTTACAACTCTTTTTTCCTGTAAAATTCTAGGGACTTTCTTTTGAACAATTTTTAAGGCTAAGCCTTCTGCAATAGCTGTTTTTCCAACTCCCGGTTCGCCAATTAATACAGGATTGTTCTTTTTCCTCCGGCTTAATACCTGGGCTACACGCTCAATTTCTTTTTCACGTCCGACTACGGGATCCAACTTATCTTCTATTGCCAGTTTTGTTAAGTCACGCCCGAAATTGTCAAGTACAGGTGTTTTTGTGCGTTCAATTTTTTTATCCGGCGGAGGAATTGTAGCTCCGGCATCCTTCGGATTCTTGCTGCTTAACATTGCATTTAATTCGGATCGCGCCGCATCATAAGTAACGTTAAATTGATGAAGAATTTGAGTAGCAATATTATCTTCATCTCTTAAAAGCGAAAGGAGCAAATGCTCGGTACCTATGACATCTGCTTTATAAATTTTCGATTCAATCTGTGTAATTTTTAAAACTTTTTCTGCTTGTTTTGTAAGAGGAATATTACCTATGGTTAAAGTTCCTCCGGAAGTTCTCACCGTATCTTCAATAGCCTTTTTTAATTTCATCAGATCACAGTCCAGATTCCTCAGAATTTTTACCGCAACTCCCTGGCCTTCTCTAATAATGCCTAATAAGAGGTGTTCGGTTCCAATATAATCATGACCAAGCCGGAGAGCTTCTTCTCTGCTCAATCTAATTACATCTTGAAGTCTATCTGAAAAATTTCCATCCATAATTTTTCCCTTATTCCTTTATTTTCTTAATCCAAATCAATTATTTGGAATTTTTAGCTCATTACAATATATAAATTCTATATTCTTCAATCAAGGTAATGTAATTTTGCTTAATTTTGCAATATATTTAGTTAATCTGAAACACATTATCGATTTTTATAATCTAAATCACTATTAAAATTGCTGAATTTTAAAAATGATAATTATTTTCTTTGTGTTTAGTTGATTTTAATTAAAAACCGAATTTATACCGCTAAAATTGAGAAATAGTTTCAAATCCTTAAAAAGAACATATATTTATACCTTACAATCGAAAATTTTAAAGTATTCTTAATGTCTTTTTATTATTTCATAATTGTATTTTGATAAAAATAGAAAAATATTTTAAATATCCAAAACCTTCACTTTTATTTAATTATGCAATAAATTAGAGCTTTAATAAATTCATCTTATAATTTGCCGTAAACCTGATTGAACAGCAAAACTACTAATTAAAATTCATAGGGAGACAATTTGAATAATTGCTTCTTTAAGGAAAATTTTATTATCCAAAAGATATATAGCAGTACAATGATATTGCGCAGATGATACAAAAAAAATATAAGTTAAAAAGAATTGGTGAAATCGGTTATGCAAAACCGTTGATTGATGAAAACCGTTTCACTATAAACTACAAAAATGAACTGAATCCTTCGCAGTTTGAAGCTGCTTCGGCATTAGACGGTGCATATCTCATTATCGCAGGTGCCGGAACAGGTAAAACCAGAACATTGGTTTACCGGGTTGCAAGATTAGTTGAGTTGGGTTATGATCCAAAATCAATTCTGCTTCTCACTTTTACCAGAAAAGCTGCCAACGAAATGATGAACCGTGCATCAATACTTCTTGATAACAGATGTTCGAAAGTTAATGGGGGAACTTTCCACTCGTTTGCAAATCTAACATTAAGGAAATATGCAAAAGCTGTCGGTCTGGATTCCTCATTTACAATTCTTGATCAGGGAGACAGCGAAGATGTAATTAACTTAATACGATCAGAAGCGGGTTTTATTTCCAAGGAAAAAAGATTTCCTAATAAAAAAACTCTTGCGAAAGTTTTCAGCTTAAGTGTAAATACCGCCAAACCGGTTGATCAAATTATTGAAGAAGATTATCCCCATTTTAAAGATGAAATTGATAAAATATTAGACATCCGGAAAGTCTTTACGAATTATAAACATAAAAATAATCTGCTGGATTATGATGATCTGCTTGTATACTTAAAAAATTTTCTTGCTGAATTCGGACCCGGCGCCAAATCTCTGCTTTCTTCTATAAAATATGTAATGGTAGATGAGTACCAGGATACTAACAAGCTCCAGGCTGATATCGTAAAAGGACTAACAAAGATTAATAATAATATTATGGTTGTTGGTGATGATTCGCAGTCCATTTATTCTTTTAGAGGTGCTAATTTCAAGAATATAATGGAGTTTCCAAAATTATTTAAGGATGTTAAGCTAATTAAACTGGAAGAAAATTACAGAAGTGTACAGCCGATTTTAGACTTCACTAATCATATAATAGAACGTTCGTTAGAAAAATACCCTAAAAATCTTTACACAAAAAAACCCGGCGGGGTTTTGCCGGTTATTATTGCTGCGTCTACAGAAAACTTGCAGTCTAAATTTATCGTGGAAAAAATTTTAGACCTACGAGAAGAAGGAGTTTCATTAAAAGATATTGCGGTACTTTTCAGATCTTCTTTTTTCTCTTTTGATCTTGAGATAGAACTGGCAAAAGCTAACATTCCATTTCAAAAATTCGGAGGGATGAAATTTATAGAAACCGCTCATATTAAGGATATTCTTGCTTTCTTAAGGATTGCAGCAAATCCGAAAGACATTGTAAGCTGGTATAGAGTGTTATTATTGCACGAAGGAGTGGGCCCCAAAACCGCTCAAAGAATTTTAGATGAATTAGCAACGGCAAGATTGACAATCAAGTCAGATCCTGAATATAATACTTCATTTAAATATAATGATAGGATTGTCAATCTTTTTAAGCTTCTTTATAAACTGCATACAGATAAAACTCTACCTTCTGAAAAAGCACAGCTTGTAGTTGATTATTACTATCCCCTTTTTAAAGATAAATATGATGACTTTAATAAACGAAAAAAAGATATTGATATCTTTTTAAATATCACTGAAAATTATAAAACTCTAAATAATCTTCTTGCAGATATGGCAATTGAACCAATAATAGATAGCGTGATTGATATTGGTCCGGAAGATAAAGAAAATGAATTTGTTTCATTATCGACTATTCATTCTGCAAAAGGATTGGAGTGGCACACGGTATTTATAATTCATTTAGTTGAAGGTTTTTTCCCTTCCAGCCGGTCTGTTGAAAAAATTGAAACACTCGAAGAAGAGAGACGTTTAATGTATGTTGCTTCAACAAGAGCAAAACAGAATTTATTTATTACTTACCCGATGAATTTATTTGATAGAGAAGCCGGAACCACGCTATCAAAGCCGTCGAGATTTATTTCCGAGATTGATTCGGAATTGGCCGAGGGCTGGCTTCTTGAAGAAGAATATGAATAAAATTATTTAATTGGAAAGCACAATTATCATAATAGTCTTTATCCTTCTAATAATTTTTATTGTAATCAATATAATTTTTTTGATTACAATAAGAACAAAGCCCCGCTTAAAAATTCCCAAAGACAGCAATTTAAGCTTCTCAATTGTTATAGCGGCTAAAAATGAAGAGACAAACATTCCGGGATTAATTAATTCACTAAAAAAGTTAAATTATCCGAAAGAAAATTTTGAAATAATTTTAGTTGATGATAATTCGTCAGACAATACTTTTAAGGTTATAAAAGATCTTACCTACAATATCGATAATTTTAAAATTTATAAGATTACCGTAAAGAAAATTCCGGGTAAAAAAGGCGCTTTAACTTTTGGAATAAGCAAAGCAAAAAATCCATACATCATGATAACCGATGCCGACTGTCTGGTAAATTCTAAATGGTTAAATATATATTCTGAGTATTTTTCAAATGGATATGATTTCCTTTTCGGCATTGCTCTTTTTAAACAGAATAATCTTTTAGTAAATAGAATTTCATGTTTTGAAAATCTGAGAAACTCTATATTAACTTTTGCCTCGGCAAAAATAGGCATTCCGTATTCGGCTTCGGCAAGAAATTTTGGTTTCAGAAAATCGTCATTTGGAAAATTAAACGGTTACGATAATACCACTGAAACACTCAGCGGTGATGATGATCTTCTATTAAGAGAAGCGGTAAAAAACAAATTTAAAATCGGTGCAATAATTAATAAAGACGCCTCTGTTTTATCATGCACAAAGGAAAATTTTAAAGAATATTTTGTTCAGAAGTCCCGGCATACAAAAACCTCGCTTCATTATCTTTTAAGGCATAAGCTATTGCTTGGAATATGGCATATTTTGAATCTGTTTTTTCTTTTTTCCATGGTTTTATATTTTGTTAACTCAATTTTTATATGGCTGTTTATTTTAAAAATACTTATTGATATTATACTGGTTTTATTTATGCAAAAAACATTCAATTATAAGTTCAATATATTTGAAATATTTTATCTTCAAATCTTATACGAAATATTACTTATTATTAATTTTCTTGGTGCATTGTTTAGAAAAGATAAATGGGCATGAGCGAAAATATAACTCCTTCTTGGCTTGATAAAACACATCCTAATTATTTACGATGGGAAAAGAGCCGCAGACTAACACTTGAACGCGGTGAATTTGTAATGTCGATAATTGAAAAACACATAAATTGTTCCGGGTTAAGCGTACTTGATCTTGGTTCCGGTGAAGGCGGAACGTCTGCCGTACTTTCACAAAATAATTTTGTTACTTCTTTCGATTTAAGTTTATTAAGATTAAAACGCCAAAGCAACAAAGGAAAATTTGAAAAAATAAACGGCAACGCATTAAACATACCTTTTAAACCGAATCAATTTGATTTAATAATTCTTCAGGATGTTATTGAACATTTAACCGATGTAAATATATTTGTTGAAAATCTTAGAATTCTTTTAAAGCAAAACGGAATAATCTACTTAAGTACACCGAACAAATTATCCATATTTAATTTTATTTCAGACCCGCACTGGGGATTGCCTGTTATTTCTATTTTAAGAAGGAATCAAATTAAAAAATATTTTTTAAAATACTTTAGAAAGGACGATTTTAATCGCCCTGATATTGCGCAGCTTCTTTCACTAAAAGATATTATAAAATATTTTATTTCTCATTTTGAAATTCATCTTAATACAAAATATTCGGTAAAAAAATTATTTAAAGGCCACAAAGGAATTGTATGGAGCGACTTTCATATTTTTCTTATAAAAGTATGCAAATTATTATATCTTGATAAGGTTATTTTGAAAATTGCTAATGATAAAGTTGGTTTTATAAATAATTATTTGAACCCTACTTTTTATTTTATCTTAAAGAAACATGAATAAATAAAATTATGATTTTAAATAATTATTCTTTTGATTTAAAAACCTAAAAACATATTTTTATAACCTAAGATTGGAAATAAGGTAGCATGGATTATAAAACTCTTGCAGAAAAAGCTATTGAAGCAAAAAAGATCGCCTATCCTCCTTATTCAAAATTTCATGTAGGGGCTGCACTATTAACGGAAGATGATAAACTTTATTTAGGCGGAAATATTGAAACCCCATCCTACAGTTTAACAATTTGCGCTGAGAGAACCGCAGTGTTTAAAGCATTTTCGGAAGGAGAGAGAAAATTCAAAGCAATTGCAATTGCAAGCGATTCCCCCGCTTTTTGCCCTCCCTGCGGCTCATGCAGGCAGGTTTTACTCGATCTCTGCGGGAATATTGATATTGTAATGGTTAATCATAAAATGGAATTAAAAATATTAAAAATTAATGAATTGCTCCCGCTTGCATTCGGGGATAAAGATTTAGTTTAATAATTAAATTGGAAAGAAATTAAAAGTTATGCTTGATAGAGCACCTCATTCCATGCCAAAAGAAACCGGCTGGATAGAAGTTATTGCCGGCTGCATGTTCAGCGGTAAAACCGAAGAACTAATAAGAAGATTAAGACGGGCTAAAATCGCAAAACAAAATGTTAAAATATTTAAACCCAAAATTGACAACCGGTATTCTCATTCGGATATAGTTTCGCACAGTGAGCAATCTTTGCCTTCAATTTTAATCGACGACATAAATGAAATATTAAAATATTCGGATGATGCAGAAGTAATTGGAATTGATGAAGCTCAATTTTTTTCAAGCGACATAGTAGGTATATGCAATAAATTAGCCGATGAAGGCAAACGTGTTATTATTGCCGGATTAGATCAGGATTACAGGGGAATTCCATTCGAACCAATGCCGCAGTTATTAGCTATTGCGGAATATATTACAAAAACATTAGCTATTTGCGTTGTCTGCGGTAATCCTGCCGATAAGACACAAAGAAAAACGGAATCTTCCGAAAGAGTAATTGTAGGTGCTTCCGATATTTATGAAGCCCGCTGCCGGAAATGTCATTACATTCCAAAAGAAAAATAAAGGAGTATCATGAGCTTTACTGCAATTTATAGAGGAATAATCGGCATTATTTTATTAGTCGGTATTGCTTTTCTTTTTTCAAATAATAAAAGAAAAATAAACTGGCGTTTGGTAATGGGGGGATTGGGACTGCAAATCGTCTTTGCAATTGTAATTTTAAAAGGTGATGTCTTAAAAGAATATTTCTCTCCTTTCGGATGGCCTAAAGATTTCTTTAATTGGGTAAGCAGCTTCTTCGTACTAATCTTAAATTTCACATCTGAAGGTGCAAAATTTGTATTCGGTAATTTAGCTCTTGGCCCGGGTACAGTAGGAAGTCTCGGATCATTCTTTGCTTTTCAGGTACTACCGACTATTATCTTTTTCGCAAGTGTAATGTCCATTCTTTATTATTTGGGCATAATGCAGAAAATTGTTCAAGCAATGGCCTGGGTGATGGCAAAGGTTATGGGTACAAGCGGTGCCGAATCATTATCATGTACTGCTAATATTTTCGTCGGGCAAACCGAGGCACCTTTAATGATTAAGCCTTTTATTAAAGGTGCAACAAACAGTGAACTTCTTACAATTATGATAGGCGGAATGGCTACAATTTCCGGCGGAGTTATGGCTGCATATATTCAAATCCTTGGAAGTTCCTATGCCCAAACATTAAATCTTCCATTAGCGCAAGCACAACAAATATTTGCAACTCAATTACTCGGTGCAAGTGTTATGGCTGCACCTGCTGCATTGGTTATTTCAAAGATTTTATTTCCGGAAGTCAGTGATCCCGAAACTAAAGGTACGGTAAAAGTAAAAGTTGAAAAGAATGCTTCGAACCTTGTTGAAGCAGCCGCAAATGGTGCAAGCGACGGTTTAACTTTAGCATTAAATGTTGGTGCAATGCTTATTGCATTTATAGCTTTAATCGCACTGGTAAATTACCTACTTCAAGGATTAGGAGATATTACCGGCTGGAATACAACTCTTAAAGCTACATACGGACATCCTCTTAACTTCCAATTAATAATAGGATGGGTGCTTCAATATCTTGCATTCGGCATTGGGGTTCCCTGGCATGAATCCTTAAATTTCGGCAGCCTCATCGGAACTAAAGTAGTACTTAATGAATTTGTTGCTTACCTTGAATTAGGCAAAATGATTGCTTCAAAAACTATGACAAATCCGAAAGCAATATTTATGGCAACATATGCTTTATGCGGATTTGCAAATTTCAGTTCAATTGCTATTCAAATCGGAGGAATAGGGCCTTTGGCTCCTTCTAGAAAACCTGATTTAGCCAAATTGGGTTTTAAAGCAGTGCTTGGCGGTTCTCTTGCTACTTTAATGACTGCAACATTAGCTGGAATTTTATTTTAGTTAAAAAGTCATTTTAAAGAATTATTTATTAATGATCGATATAAATTTTAAATATAAGGATCTGCTTAACTCAATCTCAAAAGATAAACCTTTCGTACCGGACCTGGCTCTTATCCTCGGCAGCGGCCTAGGTGATTTTGCAAGAAGTGTTACTCTGCATAAAACTATTTCAACCTCAGATCTCAAAGGTTACCCTCCTTCAACAATACCGGGACATGAAGGCAAAATACATTTTGCGGAATTTGCCGGTAAAAAATTATTATTATTCCAGGGAAGAATTCATTTTTATGAAGGATACCCAATTTCGGAATGCATTCTTCCTGCATTTATCTCTTATAAACTCGGATGTAAAAAGATGTTCCTTACGAATGCTGCCGGCGGCATAAATTCAAATTTTATTCCGGGCGATTTAATGCTTGCCGTATCTTTTAACGGAATAAATATAAAAAAAGAATTAACAGAACTTATCGGTATAACCTCACTCAAAGGAAATTTAAATTTTTTCAATTTTCCATCCAATTCATTCAATAATTTAATTAAGAGTGCAGCTTTAGAAGAAAAAATAATTTTAAAAGAAGGAGTTTACTGGTACACAAAAGGACCCAGCTATGAAACTCCGGCTGAAATTAAAATGATAAAAACATTCGGCGGCGACGCTGTAGGAATGTCTACCGTTCATGAAGCAGTTTTTTCTGCTTATCTGGGTATGGAAACCGCTTCTGTTACCTGCATTACAAATTATGCGGCAGGCATTACAGATAAAAAGTTAAATCATACAGAAGTGACGGAAACCGCCAATATGGTTAAAGAAAAATTTGAAAGACTTGTCAAGAGAATTATTACAAATCTATAAATTCCTGCTAAAAGTCAGTTAATTTAGATAATTTAATACTAAGCCGGTTCAATTCTTTTATAATCCAGGAACTCTATTTTTATTGACTTTCTTAGCCTTTAGCGGTAATTTTGATTTTTAATTTTTTCAAAATCCAAATAAAAGCAATACTTACATATGAAAGAACTTAGATTTAGAATTATTCTAATTGTAGGAGCGGTTGTTCTATCTGTTTATCTGCTAATACCAACCTATACAAATTACAAAAACAGCGAAATGATCGATCAAATATTGGCTAAAAGAAGAGTTTTGCTGGAAAATTCTGTCCCAAAATTATCTACGGATGCTATCGATCAGAGATTAAAAGTAGTTGAAGACAGCGTTAAAACCGCCGATCCTTCAATTACTAAAGACAAGCTTAAAAGTCTAAAGCTGGGTCTTGATTTGCAGGGCGGTATGCGTGTAGTTCTTGAGGTTAATACGGGAAAACTGATTGAAAAATTAGCTAAAGAACCGGATAAAACATTTAATGAAATATTAGCTTCATCTGAAAAAGAGGCAGCAAAATCAAATGTTTCTGTTGTTGATCTGGTCGCCCAAAAATTAAAAGCAAAAGGCATAAGATTAAGCAGGTATTTCGGTACAATTCGTGATGATGACAGTAAAATTATCTCCGAATTAAACAAGGATGCTGAAGATGCCGTTTCGCGTGCTATGGAAATAATACGGAACAGAGTTGATCAATACGGAGTTTCCGAACCGACTATTCAAAGAGAAGGCAGCAGAAGAATAATTGTTGAATTACCCGGAGTGGCGAGGGAAGAAGAAGCTAAACAGCTTTTGCAAGGAACTGCACTATTAGAATTTAAACTTCTTAAAGACCCCCAATTTACATATTCCGTAATGGAAAAGATTGATGCAGTGTTAGCAGGTAAAGTAAATCCCGATAGTACTGAAACTGATTCTGCTGCTGCCAAGGAGAATCAATCTTCTAAAAGTAAGACTGCTGCAAACAAATCAAAAACTTCTAAAAATGTTGCTGCTGCCAGTGATACAAATGAAAATAAACAGTTATCGCCGGAAGAGTTTGCTAAAAAACATCCTTTCTTTTCTGTTGCAATTCTCGACCAAAGATCCGGAACTGCCGATGCATTTGTTAAAGCAAACGATAGAGATAAAATAAAATTATGGCTTGCACGGTCGGATGTACAAAAAGTTATTCCGTCAAATTGTCAATTTGTATTTTCAGCAAAACCTGCCGGTAAGGAAGGCGGGCAGGACTTTTATACACTTTACTGTGTTAATAAAACTCCTGAATTAACAGGCGGTGTAATTACAAATGCAACTGCCAATATCGATCCCGAAACTTCATCTCCAATTGTAAATATGACGATGAACTCTCAAGGCTCTGCAGATTGGGCTAGAATAACCGGAGCGAATATTCATAAGAGGATAGCAATTATATTGGATGGAGTTGTTTATTCTGCTCCTGTAGTACAAAATAAAATTACAGGCGGAAGTTCCAGGATTACAGGTATGGCAAATATGCAAGAAGCACAATTATTATCTATTGTATTAAAAGCCGGCGCCTTACCTGCACCTGTAGATATAATTGAAGAAAGAACTGTTGGACCGTCTCTAGGTCAAGATTCTGTTTATGACGGTTCTCTTTCTACAATTCTCGGCTTTTTAGTTGTAAGTTTATTTATGATAATTTATTATCAAAGAGCCGGTACAATAGCCGCCGCCTCTTTAGTCTTTACAATATTATTTATTTTAGGCTGCCTTGCTGGGTTTAATGCAACACTTACTTTGCCTGGTATAGCCGGTATCATATTAACCATAGGCATGGCTGTCGATGCAAATGTGCTTATATACGAAAGAATTAGAGAAGAGCTGGAAACCGGAAAAACTATAAAAGCTTCGGTGGACAGCGGATTCTCAAAAGCTTATTCGGCTATTATCGATTCAAACTTAACAACCTTTATTACCGGTATTATTCTCTATCAGTTCGGTACCGGACCTGTTCAAGGGTTTGCACTCACTTTGATGATCGGTTTGGTTGCAAGTTTGTTTAGTGCACTTGTTATCGCACGTGTCGTATTTGACTATATGGTTCTAAAAGGAATTAAAATCACTGTTGGTTAATTAACTCGCAATAAGGAGCAATTTTATAAATGCGTATATTCGAAAATATTCATATTGATTGGCTGGGAAAAAGAAAAATCTTTTATTTCGTATCTGCAAGCCTTTTCTTGATAGGATTACTAAATGTTATCTTCCGCGGTTTACATTTCGGAATAGATTTTAAAGGAGGAACTGAAATCGTCCTCGAATTTCAAAAACCGGTCAATGTAAGTTCAATGAGAGGGTATTTGGGAAACATCGGTTTAGGTAATGTAGAATTAAAAACCTTCGGTGGTCAAACCGGCGTACTTGTAAGAACAGAATTACAAGAATTACCGAAAGCATTATTTCCTAAAATAATTGATAGAATAAATTCTGTAATAAATAAAGAGCATCCCGGATTATCTTATAAGATACCGGATACCTCAATTTCCTCGGTTACATATGCCTTTGCTAGTCCCGATACTACAAATATGCTGGTCTCTCAATTATTTAAAGCCGGCTATCAAACCGGCAAAGTTTCGGAAGAACCGACAAATAAAGAAATGGTGGTAAGAGTAGGCATTGCCGATTGGTTAAAACAAACTTTAAAAGACAGAATGTCCGGCAATTCATTTCAAGTGGTTAAGGAAGATCATGTAGGACCTAAAGTCGGAAATGAATTAAAAACTAATGCCGTAATAGCAATATTTCTTTCTCTTATCGGTATTCTAATTTATCTTGCATTCAGATTCAAATTTATATTTGCATTAGGCGCAGTTGTTGCATTATTCCATGACGTTTTAATAACTATTGGGCTTTATGCGGCATTGTACGGTGTTATTCCCGGATTAAATCTCGAAATTGATTTGACGGTAGTAGCCGCCTTTCTAACGCTAATCGGTTATTCGGTAAACGATACGGTAATTGTTTTTGACAGAGTAAGAGAAAATCTAAAGATTCATAAAACCATGCCGCTCGAAGAGCTTATTAATCAAAGCGTGAATAGAACTATGAGCAGAACAATTCTTACTGCCGGCACGGTACTTCTTGCTGTATTGGTACTGCTTATTTTCGGCGGTGAAGTTCTAAGAGCATTTTCGTTTACTCTTTTCTTCGGAACAATAACCGGTACATATTCATCCATATTTATTGCCAGCGCACTTGTTCTTGAATATGCAAACCGCTTCCAAAAGAAGGTACAGTTCTAAAAATTTAAAATCTTAAGTAAAAAAGCCGGTTTCTTTGCCGGCTTTTTTTCATGCCTTAAACCTTAATTATTTTTCTTAACCATTTATTCACATTAAATTCATCATTTGATAACATTAGATTTATAGCTTTGATGCATGAATATTTTTCGAACAATTAACAGGGATAAATGAGAATAGCACATCTTTCTGATCTTCACTTTACTACTTTCTTTAAAAAGAATAATCTTGCCGGTATCAATTATTTATTAGAGTACGCATTAAATCAAGGAGCTGACCACATTGTTATCACGGGGGATTTAACAGATAATGCCGACGAATCTGATTTTCTTTTGCTAAGGCAGCTTTTCAAAAAACTCGATATCTTAGATTCACAAAAGCTTTCTCTTGTTATCGGCAATCATGATATTTTCGGCGGGGTACAAACTGCGGAAGATATATTTACTTTCCCGGAAAAATGCGGCAAAGTTAATTTTAGTAATCAAATAAAAAAATTTTACAACTGCTTCAAAGAAACTTTTTATGATTGTAATTACATCTCCGCATCAAATGTCTTTCCTTATGCTAAAATACTAAACGGAATTTTATTCGTAGGAATGAATTCCAATGCCGAATATTCTACTTCAAAAAACATTTTTGCATCCAACGGAAGCGTAAGTATTGATCAATTTGACGAGACGGCAAAGATTCTTGAAGAATTTAAAAATAAAACCGCAAATAAAATTATTTTAATTCATCATCATTTCAATAAGATTAAAGTGAAAGGTAAAAATTCATTCGGAAGTTTTTGGCAGAATATTGAAAAGCAGACAATGAAATTAAGAAAAAAGAAAAGGCTGTTTAATCTATTTAATAGATACGAAATTGATCTGGTTTTGCATGGGCATTATCATGAAATGGGTGAATATAAACGGGAGGGAATTAGATTTTTAAATGCCGGAGGAAGTTTAAAAAATAATTCTAAAAATTTAATCGGACTAAATTTTATTGATATTTCTCAGGCCGGAAAAATTACTACGGAAACGGTTGAGTTAAAATACGACTATAATGACTATAAAATTGACGGCAATAAATATGAATTATCTAAGTTAGAAGAATTAATCACAATCTAAATGAGGGATTAATAAAAAATATTCCTTATTTCAATTCTTTCAAATAATTCTTAAAAAATACTTCTTTTCAACAATGTTATCTTTCCTTAATTATTAAAATTACAGCACTTCTTTGTGTTTTATTGCGAAATAAGTAGTAATTGAACTTTTATAAACTATGAACATCTAAATAAAGAAGGAATTCTATTGTAATAGCTTCTTAGAAAAAGAATCATGGAAAAACCGACTATATCTCAAGATGTAAATGCAAATATTAGAGTTGCGTATTTTGCAGGAACAATGCGGCCAGGTCATGACGGGGTAACAAGAGTTTTGTACAAATTAATAGAAGGCTTGAAAGAACGAGGTATAAAAAATGTTTTCTACTCCCCTATTATTCCATCGGAAGATGAACAACCCACTTTAATGTACGAAGTTCCGTCAATTGTTTTTCCGCTGTATAAAGATTACCGTTTGTCTACGGCGTGTTTAAGATACTTTGAAAAAGGATTAATGAATTTTAAACCGAATATTATACATATCAATAGTCCATGCTCTTTAGGATACGCTGCTATTAAATTCGGCCAAAAATATAAAATACCTGTTGTAGCTACTTATCATACTCATTTTGCAAGTTATGCCAAGTACTATAACATAAAGGCATTAGAAAATCTCGGGTGGAATTATTTAAAGAACTTATATAATAAATGTGAAAAAGTTTATGTACCCTCAAAGCCTATAATGGACGAGCTCAAAGAACACGGATTGAACACAATTGAATTTCTGCCGCACGGAGTTGATACCAATTTATTTAACCCGAAGTTCAAATCGGACAAATGGAAGAATAAATTAAATCTTCAAGGAAAAATAATTCTTCTCTTTGCCGGACGTTTAGTTTGGGAAAAGGATCTTCTAACTTTAGCAAAAACATATAAAATTCTTACTGCAAAATATAATAACACAGCATTAGTTTTAGCCGGAGACGGTCCGGTAAGAAAAGAGCTGGCAGAAATGATGCCCGATGCAATTTTCCTCGGGAATTTATCCGGTGAAGATCTTTCTACTGCTTACGCCTCAAGCGACATATTCGTTTTCCCTTCTACAACTGAAACTTTCGGCAATGTAATTGCAGAAGCAATGGCTTCCAAGCTGCCGCCGGTCTGCGTAAGAGAAGGAGGAGCTTATGGATTAGTTAAAGACAGTTTCAATGGCTTGATTGCAGAGCCGCGTGATCCGTTTGACCTAGCGAATAAAATTGAAATCCTTTTAAACCGCCCGGCATTTAGAAAAAAAATGGCATTGAACGCTTATGAATTTTCTCAAACACAATCATGGGATGAGATAATAAATAAACTAATTAAAAGTTATTATGAAATTATAAATAATAATAATAAGACAAGAATATTTAATAAAAAAATTTTGAATTCAACAAGGTTTAATAACCGTTATCCTAATAGAATGGTTTTATAAATAATACGACCTCTGTCAAATTCTGTATGTACTCTTGTGAAACTCAGTGCAATCCTTCCTTTTTGTAACTTATTTACATCACTAAGAAATCCGAATTTATATTAAAATTAATATTTTATTATTTTTGAGTTATAAATTTCTTATTATTAATAAAACTTCTTCAACAATAAACAATACAGGAGCTAATATGGGTAAAGGTGATAGAAAAAGTAAGAAGGGAAAAATTTGGAGGGGTACGCATGGAAAGACCCGCCCTCGACCCAGGAAAAAAGAAAGACCAATAGAAAAGACAAAAGAAAAATCCTAATTTTTAAGTAATGAATCTTCCCTATAATGTATTTATTCCTGCCTCTGCAAAGCCAGAAATGTTAAATCATCATGCTGGGGCTCTTCTTTAATAAATAATTTTAAATCTTCCAGATAGGCTCTGATTATTTTTTGAGGAGAGGAGTAAAAATTTAAAGAAGCAATTTGATTTATTCTATCTGCTCCGTATTCATTTACTCCGTCAGTTGATTCCGACAAACCGTCTGTATAAATAAATAAACTTTCTCCTTTTGCTAAAGTAAATTTTTCAACATAATATTCTGAAGAACAAAATACTCCCAGCGGAAGTCCTGTGGAATTTATATTTATTACGCCGTCCTTTTTTATTAAAACCGGGAGACAGTGTCCGGCATTTGCTAATTCAACCGTCCCTCCTTCCTTTAACTTACCGCAGACCATCGTTATAAAATGAGTATAAGGCGAACTCTCGCAGAAAAGTCTATTTGCTCTTAACATCATTTCATCCAGTGGAAGATCAAGTTCTATTAAACTATGAAACATTGCATGCATATGAGTCATTAACATTGAGGCTGCTATTCCTTTGCCTGTAATATCTCCGACAATGAAAACCAATTCGTCTTCACTTTTACCTTTGAAAACTAAGTCGCAATAATCCCCGCTGACAAGTCCGGCAGGAGAATAGTAATAACTGACATCAAAACCTTTAGCGTTAATATTATTCTTAGGAAGCATCGAACGTTGAATTTGAGCAGCCAATTCAAGGTCTCTTTCCAATGATTTCTGCTGCGATTTATTTAGATGCTCCAAACAAAAAGTAACAAGAGGATCAACCGTTAATCTATCCCGCTCAATCGGTTCATGACAAGTTTCGCAAATTCCGTAAGTTCCGGTTGCCATGCGATCTAATGCTTCATCAACTTCTTTTAAAAGATTCACAAGATGCAAATTATTTTGGGATGAATTTATCGAATCTTCAAGCTTCTTTCGTCTTTCTTTTAATTGAACTTGTATATCGTCAAATGATTCTTCAGCCATTATTCTACCCTTTATTTTTAAATGGTTTGAATCAAACCTTCGAGTTTAAAAAATAAATGGCAACCTCGAAGGTTGGATGTTAGAAGTAAATAGAAAATTAAATTATAAATTAAATCTTCTGCAAGAAACTTAACTCAAAATAATAATTAATGTAAAAAATCATCAACTGCTTTAACAAACATGTCCGGCTGATCTACAAAAGTCATATGCCCGCTTTTCGGGAAAATAACAAGTTTGGATCCGGCAATTTTCTCATGCATTTCTTCCGAAAGCGAGGGAGCGCATTCATCATGATCGCCGCATGTTATTAAAGTCGGGACTTTAATTTTATGAAGCTCATTTACAAACTCAACAGACTTAAGATTCCCGTCAATTATAAATTCACCGTGCGAGCCCCACATTTCACGGTAAAGATACCAGGACATATTTCCGTTCGCAACAGGATCGTAATTCGGATCCGGCCTGTTCTGGTATAAATATGGAAAGTACCCTTCTCCCCATGCCGCTTTCATATATTCGTCGCTGTATCTGTTTCTTACATAAGGTTCGCCATGTCCGAATAATCCCGCTTCTTCCATTTTATCTATTTTATTTCTCAGCTCTGGCGACATATTATCTTTTATTTTTTTTAATACTTCATTCATCTGGGTAGTACTTGGAAAAGTACTGCAAAGAATAAGATGAGTCAAATTCTTCTGATACTTAAGTGCATAAGCTTGTGCAAGTACTCCTCCGCATGAATGCCCCAGCAGACTAATTTTGCCAAGGTGAAGCGCTTTCCTAACTGCTTCAACATCTTCGACCATATTCTTGTCGGTATATTGGGATAGATCTTCAAGTTTTTGAGATTGTCCCGAACCTCGTTCATCTATAAATATTAAGCGGTTATGCCTGGCAAGCGGCAGAAGATAAGGAAGAAAATAATCATGCGAAGCACCCGGTCCTCCGTGCAGAATCATTAAAGGCTTCCCCTTCCCGAATTCCTCGTAATAAATCATTACACCGTTTGCATCAACAAATCCTTGTTGGATTTGGTAAACATTATCGGAAAAGGATGATTGACCACATACCAGTGTTGAAGAAATTAGAATAAATAAAATTGTAAATAATTTCCGTCTCATTGTTAACTCCTTCAAAATTTGAATTGAAAATTTTATGAAATAACACGAAACCTAATGTACATATATTAAAATTAGCGAAATAAAATTTGATTTGAAAAGCAGTCTTTTACAAAAAAGATTTGAGGTAAGAATTAATTAACTTTCACAATAAACATTGCCATATAAAAGTATAACTTATTTAAATTAAATGAGTTAACAATACTTGGTAACAAATAAGCGACAAATTATTTGAACAAATTCTAATATAATATTCCCCTTTAATAATTCTTTTTACGCATTTAAATGTAAATATTATTAAATTGATTTATACATAATTAACCACGATATTTTTAATCGAGGATATGGTAACTTAATTAAAATACGCATTGAATCAAGTAAGATTAATAAAATTCTTCAAAAGAATTTTATAATTAGAACTTTTTATATAATTTCTTAGAAAAGCGAATAATTTATTAATTAGAAATAATATTAATAAAATCTGATTTATTTAACTTTTTTGGGGGTTAAAATGAAACTCTTATCTAATTTTGTTTTTTTCTTCTTTATAATCTCAACAATTAGTCTATATCCGCAAGTCACATTATTAAATAATCATTTATCTAAAAAAACCTATATAACTGACCCGCTGGCAAACCAGCTTGTAATAAAAAAATTATTTTTACCTTTAAGCAAAGAAATTTATAATAAACCTAACAAAAGCAAAGTCTCCGGAAACGGTTATATATCGAATTTATTGGTTCAATCATGGGGAAAAAATATGTGGGTAAATTATAACAAAATTATTTATACATACAATGGCGAAAACAATTTAACAGAAGTACTGTTTCAAGATACGGTAGATACCAGCTGGGTGAATTTTAGTAAAACTATATTAACTTATGACAGCAATAACAATTTAATAGAATATATAATTCAAATTTGGAAAGACAGTATTTGGGTGAATATTTTAAAAGAAACACGTATATACCATAATAATAACCTAACATTAATATTAGATCAAGCCAAGAGAGACACTAACTGGGCAGATACCAGCTGGGTAAATGGTTTTAAAGATTCAACTATCTATGACGATAAAAATAATGCCATAGAAACAATTTATCAGAATTGGAATGGTACTAATTGGGTCAATAATTATAAAAACTCATATGATTATAATGTGAACAATAACTTAATTTATAGATTTGGTCAAACTTGGGATAGTACTTTATGGGTTTATTCTTCTAAAGATACATTATTATATGATGTGAATAATAACGAATCGGAATTAATTGGTCAAAATTGGATAAATAATATATGGCTAAATGCTTATAAAGAAATCTATACTTATGACGGAAATAATAATTTAACAGAAGATCTCCGTCAAGGTTGGTTAAGTCTAAATTGGAGAAATGATTCCAGATTTACTTATACCTACGATGCAAATGGCAATAAAACTGCATATTTATTTCAAACATGGAACGATACAACTTGGGTGTATAATGAAAGAGGGATTTATACTTACTCTCCAGTTTTGGGAATAAACAATGAAAGCGATGTAGCACCGAATGAATTTAAATTATCACAAAATTATCCCAATCCATTCAATCCAACTACTACTATAAAATATGAAATACCAAAAAATGCAATGGTAACTATAAAAGTTTATAATGTACTAGGACAAGAGGTAAAGATTCTTATAAATCAGTACCAGAACAAAGGTATGCATGAAATAAATTTCAACGCTTCT
>JBJKQE010000006.1:0-13129 GCA_046705645.1 Ignavibacteriaceae bacterium
TACTTTTCTTGATGAAGTTGAGAATATTTATCCTTTCACTTCGGATGCAACAGACTTTCAAAGTAAAGTTGCCCAGCAATTTGCTCATGGCGGCGGTGACGGACCGGAAAATTCACTTCAAGCTTTATTAGATGCTTCGAAATTTCCATTTAGAAAAAATGCCAAACATATTATTATCTGGATAACAGATTCTAATTATCATGAAAACGATGATGTAACGCCTCTTACAAAAAATGAAGTTATTAATGCGTTGCTTGCAAGCGATGTAACAGTAAATTCTGTTGGCACTATTGGATTTAAATCGGAATATTATGATCCCATAATAAATCCGACCGGCGGAGATTATTACGATATCAACGGCAATTTTAGGGATATCCTTCTTCAAATGTCAAGGTTAAATTCGTCAAATAAATATATAATTTCATTCGGCGTGCTCGATCAATCCCAAGCTTCACATCAAATTAGGCTGATAGTTAAATATGCCGGTTTAGGAGGAAATGCGGTTTACAATCTAAATCTGTCGAACCAAAAAACAGCAGATCATCGACTTGCATTTTATCCGAATCCTTTCAACCCGGAAATTACGTTCCATGTTAATAAAGGAAATTATATTAACGGGAAAATCCGGATTTACAATCTTCTCGGTCAACGAATAAAGGAATTTCCTTTGAACGAAGTAAGCAGGCCAACGGTAATCTGGAATGCGCATAATAGCGGAGGAAGTCAAATAAGCAGCGGATTCTATATTGTCCAATTAATTCTTACGGATAAGAATCTGCATGATTATGTTGAAACCGCAAAAATTTTATTTTTAAAGTAACGGGGGATAAAATGAAGAATATAAAAAATTACACTGTTATAATATTTTTATTATTATCATCATATTCTTTCTCAACAGGATTATTAATGCCGACCAAAAATAATTATCCTAAGGATTTTTTAAGATTAAGATCTTCTCATGTTACGGTTAATATTAAAGGAGCAGTTGCCGAAACTATCGTCTACCAGGAATTTGTAAATGAATGGTATGACTCTACGGATGCGGTATACTCATTTCCGCTTCCGCCGAATGCAAGAGCAACCCAATTCCTGTACTGGTATAATGATACCGTATATCAAGCGGTGCTTAAAGTAAAAGAACAAGCTGTTAATCCTGGCACCGGGGAAGGAGGTCTAGCGGCAGAAGTCAACGACTATATTGGCCGTAATGGAATTAAAATTTATCTTAAAGGAATTGCAGGCGGAACGATTCAAAAAGTTGAGCTGCATTATGTAAGCATGTGCAATTATTATAAAGGAAGATATGATTATGATTTCCCGCTTAACACTGGAAACTTTATTCAATATCCCGTTGATGATCTTCAATTCAATGTTAATGTTGAATCAAATTCAGCAATAACAAATTATGATATTTCTTCCTATCCCGATTTTAAAGTAGAAAGTTCAGATGCCAACAGCCTTCATCTTCAATTAGTAAAGCCTAAAGCTTATCTTGATAAAGATTTCCAATTTTATTACGAAACGGATAATAACTCGTTGGGAGTCGATTTTTATTCCGCTATAGGAGATACGGCAGGCGGACATTTTATTCTTTTTGTAAGACCGCAAAATGCGGCACAGCCGGACAGCATATTACCTAAACGTGTATTGTTCCTTCTATCCAATTCATCATCAATGTACGGGAATAATTTAAGCCAAAGTATTTTTGCAATTTCAAGATCATTGGACTTGCTGTCATCAAAAGATTATTTCAATATAATTTTATTTAATTATAATGTTCAGCCCTGGAAGGTATCTTCTATTCCGGCTGATTCTCAAAATATAAATGATGCTAAAAACTATCTATCTTCTGTTGCAATTGAATACGGAACAAATTTAGGTGATGGAATAAAAGAATGTTTAAACGAGATTAAAGATGAATCATATAGCAATTCTATTTTGGTATTCACAAACGGCCGCTCTCCTCTTAACCCTATAGAAATTGAAAATCTTAATACTCATAAAGTTGGAATTTTTCCAATTGGGATTGGGGATGATCTTGACCGTTCCCGGCTTGAAATGACTGCGGCACTTAATTATGGTTTTGTAACTTATATTGAGAATAATGATAATCTAAGTGAAAAGATGCTGCGTGTATTTAACCAGATAAATCAGCCATTATTAAAAGATGTTTTTATGGAGTACGGTAAAGCAGATTTATTTGATGTTGTTCCCGGAAAAATTCCTTCTACATATGCCGGCTCATCATTTTTTATAGCCGGCATGTATAAAAACCCCGGGATGTCTGCATTGAGTATAGGCGGCAATTCCGTAAATGGAATGAAAGCATATGATTTTAAACTGGACTTCAGTGCTAATAGTGCGGATAAATTTACGGCAACAATCTGGGCAAAAGAGATGATTGATGCGATAGAAAGAGAAATTGATATTTATGGTGAAACCGAAGAATTAAAGCAAAAAGATATTGATTTGAGTCTTAAGTATAACATTCGTTGCAGGTACACTGCCTATATAGCAGATTATGAAACTCTGCTGACTCTTGCGGCCCAGAAAAAAAATGATATACTTGTGCCGGAGTCATTCATAACAGGTAATTATCCGAATCCTTTTAATCCGAGTACGAGAATAAGATTTTATCTTGGTAAGAATACATTAGGTTTGACTAAATTAATCAAGGTATATAATATATTGGGACAGTTAGTAACCGTTATTGACATTAGCAATCTTTCCGCTGGCTGGCATGAAGTAGTATTTAACGGAAAAAATATGTATGGACAAACCCTGTCTTCAGGTGTATACTTTGTTCAATTACAAATTGGTAATAAGATTTGTAATACAATTAGAATTAACTTTGTAAAATAATCGTAGATTAATAGGCACGGTTAGGGGAGCCGAGCCTAATTTTAAATAAATTATTAACGAATTTGATTGAATAAGTTATTAAATTATTATACTTTTCTTTTTAAGAAATACAAAATAAATTTTCTTCGTTTAATAGATTGTAGCTCATTAGTTAAATTGTTAGGGGGTTTTTATGAAGTTTAAAACGAAATTCTTTCCGATCTTTTTTATATCCATTTCTTTATTGCTAGTAAACCCGGTTAATGCTCAAAAGAAACAAAAAGTATTTAAAGCATATCTTATTGTTAATAATACTTCTGAAAAATTAAAAAAGGACAGCTTATTTAATGCAAATCTAAAATTGGATGTTAAGAATATATTGAAAAAGAAAAATTATGTTCTTGTATCTAATACTGAAATGGAAGAAGCTGAAAAGATGTATCTTTACATTTATGTTGTGATTACCGATTCATTAAAAATAAGTGCTAAAAAAAGTTCCGGAATGGGGAAGGTATATTTAATGCCGTATCCGGAAAAAACATTTTATTATGGAAACAAAACTAGTCTAATAAAATATGTGATCCGGTATATTAAAAAGTATTTATGATTTTAAAATATTTGTATAATTATAAAATGCCGCTTGAGGTAAATTAAATGGATGAAAAAATATCAGACTTTATTGATTCTATTTCCAAAATACTTTTTGGTATTTTAGGAAGTTTGTTAATCGGGTATATATTTTTTCAGTTTATGATATTTAATTTACGCAATCCCTATTTTATTTTTACTACAGTCGGAATTTACGGCTCTTTGTTTTTCAGTCTGCTTCCCAAATTGGATATTAAGAAACAAGTTTTAATTTTAATTTCAATTTTCTTAATGAACATTATCATGGTCGGTAAATCTTATTATCTCTTAAACTTCGTTAGAGATTTTGTGCTAATTGCCGTAATCTTTTTCTCAATCAAAGCTTATTCTTATTTTATTAATAAAAATAAAAAACTACCTCTCTTTGTAAGGTCTTTTGCCCTCCCGGTAATTTATGGTGCTTTCAATGCGATAGGTATTATTTTACTTTTTTTGCTTTATTCGTTGATTGAACGTCACAATATTTATTCTTTGCCGCGCCTGCTTTTAATAAATTCGAAATTGGCCATTTTAGTAGGCTTTGGCCTGGGTTTAGGTTTCGATTCATGGGAATTTATTAAAAAGATAATCTTAAAAGAAATTTTACTTTAACCAGTTTAAATTTTATGGTTTAATAAAAATTAAACATTTACGTTATATTTCTTAAAATCCTTCTCTTAAAATTCCATAAATATTTTCCAAATGTTTAGCAAAAATTTCTTTAATGTTCGACATTTAATCCAATCCAATTGAAATTAAAACACCCTTTAAGTATTTTTGTAATGCACTAATAAAATTTTAATTAAAGGAGTACAGTATGGCAATTAAAGTAGGTATCAATGGATTCGGCAGAATAGGCAGATTGGTGTTTAATGCATTGGTTGATAAAGGTATTTTAGGTAAGGAAATAGATGTTGTAGCAGTAGTAGATATAACTACAGATGCAAAATATTTTGCATATCAATTAAAATATGATTCGGTTCATGGTAAATTTAAAGGTCAACTAGGCACAGAGAAGAGTAATCCATCTTTGGAACAAGATGATATTCTTATCGTTAACGGCCATAAAATTAAGTGTGTGATGGCTACTAAAGAGCCTTCGCAGCTTCCATGGAAAGAATTAAAAGTTGATTATGTAATTGAATCAACCGGGTTATTCACTCATTCTGATAAAGCAAAAGGTCACTTAGAAGCAGGTGCCAAAAAAGTTGTAATCTCTGCACCGGGTAAAGGTGATGTTAAAACAATTGTGCTTGGCGTAAATGATAATGAATATGATCCTAAAAAGCATAATATTATCTCGAATGCTTCATGTACAACTAACTGTTTAGCTCCGGTTGTTCATGTAATTCTTAAAGAAGGAATCGGAATTGAAACAGGATTGATGACTACGATTCATTCATATACGGCAACTCAAAAAACTGTTGACGGTCCTTCAAAGAAAGATTGGAGAGGCGGAAGAGCTGCGGCAATAAATATAATTCCCTCTACAACCGGCGCAGCTAAAGCTGTAGGTGAAGTTCTTCCTTCAACCAAAGGTAAGTTAACTGGTATGTCTTTTAGAGTTCCGACTGCAGATGTTTCTGTTGTGGACTTGACTTTTCGTACCGTAAAAGAAACTTCAATTGCAGAAATCGATGCATTAATGAAAAAAGCATCGGAAACTTACCTTAAAGGAATATTGGGATATTGCAATGAAGAAGTAGTTTCAACAGATTTTATTCATGATGAAAGATCTTCAATATACGATTCACTCGCTACTCTTCAGAATAATTTTAAAGATGAAAAAAGATTCTTTAAGGTTATTTCATGGTATGATAACGAATGGGGGTATTCCAACAGAGTAGTTGATTTGCTGGTAAAAATCGCTAAGCAAGGTTAATTATTAAAAGCAAAGACGAAGTATTTACTTCGTCTTTGTTGTTTATATCCCTTCACCGATTCAGTTTAGTTCTTTAAAAACTGCTTTTTAAAAAGCCATTTAATTCGTGTGTTTTGAACAAGAAGAAAAAGGACGGAAATAAATGAACAAATTATCAATAGATAAAGTTAATCTTAAAGACAAACGCGTTTTGGTACGTGTGGATTTTAATGTACCATTGGACGAAGAACTTAAAATAACAGATGATATTAGAATTGTATCTTCGCTGCCGACAATAAAGAAAATCATATCCGAAGGCGGTAAAGCAATATTGATGAGTCATTTGGGAAGACCAAAAGGAAAAGTTAATCCGAAGTATAGTTTAAAGCCTGCCGCAGTTCGCTTGGGTGAACTTTTAAAAAAGCAAGTTAAATTAGCTCCTGATTGTATCGGAGAAGAAGTTAAAAAAATTGTAGACCAAATGAAGAGCGGAGATGTTGTACTTCTGGAAAATTTAAGATTTCATGAGGAAGAAGAAAAAAATGATCCGCAGTTTGCAAAGCAGTTAGCCGAACTTGGAGATGTTTATATAAATGATGCATTCGGAAGCGCACATAGAGCTCATGCGTCTACCGAAGGTATTACAAAATATATTAAGCAATGCGCTGCCGGTTATTTGATGCAGAAGGAACTGGATTATTTAGGAAGTGCAATTTCAAATCCCAAAAGACCTTACTGTGCAATTTTAGGAGGTGCTAAAATTTCCGGGAAAATTGATGTAATCACTAATCTTTTAGATAAAGTAGATACAATGATTATAGGTGGAGGAATGGCATATACTTTCTATAAAGCGCAAGGAAAAGAAATCGGTAAATCTTTACTTGAAGCTGAAAAGATAGATTTGGCTAAAGAAGTTCTGGACAAAGTAAGCAAATCAAAAGTGAAATTCTTAATGCCTGTAGATGTTGTAGTTGCCGATGAGTTTAAAAACGATTCACCATCAAAAGTTGTGAGCATTAATGAAATTCCCGCTGATAAAATGGGACTCGATATCGGGCCGGAAACCAGGAAATTATTTAGCGATGAAATTTTGAAAGCCAAAACTATTGTCTGGAACGGACCTATGGGAGTATTTGAAATGGATAACTTTGCCAAAGGTACAAATGCAGTTGCAGAGACTTTAGTGCAGGCAACAAAAAACGGTTCAATTACAATTATAGGAGGCGGTGATTCTGCAGCCGCTATTAGTAAAGCCGGATTGGATGATAAAGTTTCTCATGTCTCTACCGGAGGAGGGGCTTCACTTGAATTTTTAGAAGGTAAGGTTTTGCCGGGCGTTGCAGCATTAAGTGAAGCATAGCATATTAATTACAGCTAATATTTATTAAATTCACATCGATTTAGTAAATAATTGTTAATAAAACTTATTAACCTGCCTGTATTTAGGCAGGTTTTTTATAATATTATAATCATCTAAATTGTGATATAACATTATTTTATACAAATAAATCGCATATTACCAAACGAAATATAAACTAATGATTTTGTACATGTTTTTAAGGGTTTTTATTTGCATATTGTATTGAGTGTTGAGAAGTATTTTATTTTTAATTAAGGATTTTCTGTGAGTAATTATTATAGACCATCAGGTTTTGGCGGATTTAGATTTTTTCCTCCTGTTATTAAAAACCTAATTATTATAAATGTAATTGTATTTCTAATTGAAATGCTTGGCCAGCAAATCAGTATCGGTCATAGGTTTTTTTTATACGATGTAATAGTTAAGTATTTTGCTTTAATTCCATTTGGCTATGGATTCTATCCCTGGCAATTGATTACATACCAATTTATGCATGGCGGCTTTTGGCATATCTTCTGGAATATGTTTTTCCTCTGGATGTTTGGTATTGAAATAGAAAATCTTTGGGGTTCAAAAAAGTTTTTAACTTTTTATTTAATGTGTGGTATTGCTGCAGGCATTGCCCAGCTAATTTTCCCTCCTTTGCTTAGTGAGCCTTTGGGCTATACAATCGGTGCATCCGGTGCTATATTCGGAGTTTTAATTGCCTTCGGAATGTTATTCCCCAACCAATACATATATATTTGGTTTCTCGTTCCTATCAAAGCAAAGTACGTTATAGCTGCTTTTGTATTATTGGAATTTTTCTCTATAGACAGTCCTGGAAGCGATGTTGCCCACTTAGCTCATCTTGGTGGTGCGCTTGCAGGATTTATTTATATCTTAATAGATAAAAATTCAAATGTTTCCTTAGGCGGCATTTTCAAAAGAGACCCGTATAAAAGCAAGAGCGGAAATATTTTTGAATCTTTCAAGAAAAATGCCACTGGTATGTTTAAGAAAAAAGATACCAATGTTGAAGAAGCTAGATTTTATGAAATAAAGGATGATAAAATTGAACATGAAGTTACTCAAGCCGAAATTGACGCTATCTTAGATAAAATAAGTCGTTCCGGTTATCAGAATTTAACCGATAAAGAAAAAAAGATTTTGTTTGAAGCAAGTAAAAAAATGAAATGATTATTTAGATAGATTACTAAACTGTTAAATTGTTATTAACGATACAGCCGGTTTATTTCAAATTCCCGGGATTTCGGACCATTTAGAAATGCAACATTTTAACAATTAATTTAGCTTTAGACCCGGCTTGCTTTGTTTTATAAAAGGTGTGTAAATTATTTCCAACCTTTAAAGTATATAATGAATCACCGTAATTTAAATTTCATAATCTTATCTTTTTTTTTATTTTCTATATTGATTTTACTTTCAGGCTGTTCTAAAAACAACATCCTCGACGAAGATAAATTTGTAAAAGTATACGGGGATTTGATTATTCAGCAAGATACATTGAACACCCTTAATGTTAAGAATGATTCGCTAAAGAATATTGTATTTAAAAGATATAATACCACTAAAGAAGATTACAAAAAGACGATTGAGTATTATAACCAGGACCCGGCTAAATGGGAAAAATTTTTTAGCAGGGTTACGGCATATATAGAGAATCTTAAGAAGCAGAATGTGAAGTAATTTTGTGTTTTGCTACTGCAATTCTAATCTGAGGATAAGAAATATCTCCGGGGAGCCTCTCCTTCAAATCTTTTAAATTGTTATACCCTTTTTCTATCTCTTTTAATATAGCATCGAGTTCGTTTTGCTTAAATAAATGCCTTACATCGACATTATGTTCATATTCAAGTATCGTTTCTATCTGCATCGAAATTACTGCCTCGGATAGTCTACGAAGTGAAGCAATATCACTTAATGAATAACCTTTGGTTAAAAGTTTTAGTGTTTCCTGTATATTTGCCGGTATGGTACGAAGTTCTTTATTGGTTTTACTTGCTTTAATGCTTTTGCCTTTTTCAAATTCGCTGATTGCTTCAAGCATGTCTGAACCCAGTTTATTAAACATCCTATGGTTAAAGCCGTTTATCATTAGCAATTCGTTTTTTGTTTTAGGATGCGCTGCTGAAATTTCCTTAAGTATTTCATCTGGACAAATTAAATACCCGGTCTGCATAAATTTTTTTGATGCTTTTGTTCTTACCTCTTTCAGCATATTAAAAAGTTCAAGGTTAATTTCATATTCCGGCTGCTCGATTAATTCGTCTTTTATTAAATCATTTTCTTTTAAAAACTCTAATCCTCTTTCTGTCAGCTTGATATATTTTTTACCGGCGTCTTTTCTTAAAAAATCTTTAGCAAGTAATTCATGCAAAATTAATTTAATATCGTTTTTATTATAATTTGCGCAGGCTCCGAATGAATCTAAGTTCTTATATATTTCCAGTTTTGAAGTCCCCGTCAATATTGAAGTTACCGCCACCTCGCTTATTGGGCTTTTACCGGCGTAAAAGGTTTGCAGAAGAATTTCTTTTAAATAAGAAGTTGATGATTCAGGCAGAGTGTCTTGAGTTCTGCAGTTATCGCATCTGTTGCAATTATAATCTTCTACATTTTCGCCGAAATATCTAAGAATAAACTTAAATCTGCATTCATTAGAGTAAACATAATCAACCATCTGATCGATTTTTTTTTGAAGAGAAAGATAACTTTCATTAATCTTTTTATAATCAAGCAGTAAACGGTTTGTACTTACCCTGGGCGAAGTTAATAAAACATTTTCTTTAGATATTGGTTTGATAAGAGAAATAATTCCCAGATTATCCAGTGTTGTTAATGTTTCGTCAATCTCATTTTCCGTTAAGCCGGTATTATTAGCGGTTTTTGAGATTAAAATTTGCACAGGTGCATTAAAAATTTTACTGCCGTATTCTCTTAACAAATACAGTACCGTAACTCTGATTAAATTGTTGGATGATTTCTTTATGAATTCTTTTAGTTTATTTTTTTCTAAGTTTATTTTAATTGAAGTTTGGTTGTCAAACTCTGAGGCTTGTTTTAAATATCCTCCTCCTTCAAGTATTCTTAAGGTAGAGTATAATAATCCTTTTGAAACTTCCTTTTTAGCGTATGCCGAAATGTAATCTAGATTAATGGGTATTTCTTTTTCCGAAATATTACCGACGGCAACTTGTCCGTAATCGCAGACCGCGTCATAAATATTTTGAATTAGTTTTTTATCGGGATGCGAATTTGATAGGAAGAAATTTTGAATGTTAATATCGGAATCGTCGTGAAGCAGGTAAACATAAGAAGTGTTTCCGTCTCTGCCTGCACGGCCTATTTCCTGGTAATAGTTTTCAATTGATCCCGGCGTATTGTAATGAATCACCAGGCGTATATCTTTTTTGTCAATGCCCATTCCGAACGCATTTGTAGCGGCAATAATGGGTATTCTGCTTTCGATAAAATCTTCCTGTATTTTTTTCCTTTCTTCCGGTGCCAGCCCCGCATGATAATAACAACAAGATAATTTATGCATGTTAAGATAATCGGAAATTTCTTCGGCTCTTTTTCTCGAAGCAGTATAAATAATGGCCGGTGTCTTAAAACGTGTAATTAACTCAAGGCATTTTTCTTTTTTCTTTTTTGTCAGGACAACATTTAACTCAAGATTTTCCCTTTCGAATCCCCTTACAAATAATTTCGGATTTTTTAAATCCAGTTGTTCGGATATATCCTTAACGACTTCCGGAGTTGCTGTTGCGGTAAACGCGGAGATTTTCTTTACGGAAATATAATTTATAAAATCTTTTATTTTCCTGTAGCTCGGCCTAAAATTATGCCCCCATTCGCTTATGCAATGTGCTTCATCTACAAATAAATAAGAAGGATTGAGCGATTTTATCTTATCCGCAAATTCAACGCTTTCCAATCTTTCAGGAGCAACATATAAAAGCTTGGTTTTACCGAATGAAATGTTTTTTAAGACCTCTTCGGTTTCATAAAAAGAAAGAGTGCTGTTTATAAAAGCAGCGACAGGTGCAAGTTTATTTAATGAGTCAACCTGGTCCTTCATCAATGCAATCAAGGGTGAAATAACGATGGAAAAATCCGTAGAAATCAAAGCCGGTATCTGGTAGCATAGAGATTTTCCCGCACCGGTAGGAAGTATGCTTAATACATTCTCTCCTTCAAGTATCGCATTAATTATTTCCAATTGATTTTGACGGAAAGAGCTGTATCCGAAATATTTTAATAAGGCTTCTTTGGGCTCCAAGAATATTCCTTAAAAAGGTTTAACTATAAGTAATTTATTAACCTATCTAAAAATACAAAAAATAAATAAAACACTTTTTTATTCCAGATCGGTCGATAAATAAAAAAATAATATTGTAGTTTCTCTTGGCAGCCCGCTGCTGGTGGGATTTTTATTTAATAAAGCTATTAGCTGTTAATCGATTTTTCTATAACCAAATGTATTGCATTATCGCTTGAAATATTTTTAATACATTTATATCCTAATGATTTAAGATCCAAATTCAAATAAAGATTTTCACCGCTTCCTAATAGAATAGGGGACACAACTAAATGTAATTCATCTATTAATTGAGCCTTAAGATATTGACGAATAGTATTAACACCTCCGCCAAGTCTTACATCTTTGCCGTTTGCAGAATTAAAAGCTTTTTCAAGAGCTGCATTAATCCCTTCTGTTACAAAGTGAAAAGTGGTACCGCCTTCCATCTCAATTGGTTCGCGTTTATGATTAGTTAAGATAAATACAGGAACATGATACGGAGGATTTTCTCCCCACCATCCTTTCCAATCGGTATTAGGCGTGCCGCGATATGGACTAAACATGTTACGTCCTAAAATCCAGGCGCCTATATTTTTAAAGCCGTTTTCCGCAAATTCATTATCAACTCCTGTTGTGCCGTCACTCTTTCCTAATACATTTTGTTGAAAAGTTTTAGTGGGGTAAAACCATTGATGGAGCTCTGTACCCCCAACACCCAAAGGATTCTCCAGGCTTTGATTTGGTCCTGCGCCAAATCCATCTACTGATATAGAAAAACTTGCAACTCGTAATTTTTGCATATATTCCCTTCAAAAAATTGAATTTAACATCAAATGATTTTTATTAATAGACATTCTGAACGAATTAACCTGCCCCGTTTTGGATGAAGAATCTCAAGTTTAGCATATACAATTTTTTATATTCACTTCGTTCAATACTACAAAACTCAATTTATAACTTTAGTTAAAAAAATAATACTTGTGATAATTATAAACATCTGATTAATAAAATTGTCTGATCATCTTTTTGTTTACCGTACGAAGCTAACTTATTATTTATTTTTTCATAAATACGGGACAATTCATCATGTCTGTTATTAAGAATAATCTGTTTTACTTTTTCCATTCCAAAGTGTTCATCTTTTTTATTTGACGTCTCTGTAATTCCATCGGTCAGTAATATAAATAAATCATTCTTGTCACATACTGTGCTGTCTGTTGTATAATTAAAATCCTTTGTCGCCGCAATTGGAAGGTGCTTTATTATCAATTCATCAAAATTGTTTGAATCGTTTGCAAGTTTTAAAATCGGAAGATGACCTGCTGTTGAATATTCTACACTATAATTTGAATTAAATTTTAAGAATGCACACGTAAGAAACATGTTTTTCTTTTTTAAATTATACATTGTCCGGCTGGTTTCAGTTAAAATAGAACAGAGCGATTCATCTTTGTTTAATAAAACTCGAATCGTGCTCTTAAACATTCCCATCATCGAACCTGCCGCAACTCCATGACCCGATACATCTGCAATATAACAAGTATGTGCAGTCTCATTTTCGAAAAAGTCAATTAAATCGCCGCCGACTTCATCAGTAGGATTAGACATTCCAAATATTTCAAAACGGTTATTAACAATTTCAATTTTCGGAACAAGGTTCGAATGAAGCTCCTGTGCAAGGTTCATTTCAGCCTGAAGCCGAAAATTTCTTAATCCCTCCCTATTAATAAATAAAACAAGAAGTATATATCCCAGAACAAGTGTTACTAAAATTCCAACAGCATCAAAAGATGCTCTTTGGGGAAATTCGGAAAGCGGTAATTGGTTTGCTCCTTTCCAGATGTTAATTCCAACTACAATCTGAAATAAGATAGTAAAAGGAAGAAATTTAAGATTTCTTGTTAAAGCATAAACGTAGAATACTGCAACAATCCCCGAATAAATTACATTAATAAAAAGCAGCGGTTCTGAATATGAACCTGCCGAAAGCAGATCGATGATAAACCCAATTCCTGAAAATAAGAAGAATATCGCCGAGACAAATATTAGATATCTTCTAAATGGTATATATTTCCAAAATTTTCTTTTTGGTAAAAAATTATTGTTTATCAAATTAGTCTTCTAAATAAATTTT
>JBJKQE010000007.1:0-2793 GCA_046705645.1 Ignavibacteriaceae bacterium
ACTTCCGAATTCACTTTAGACCCGCGAAGCCAAAATACAAGCGGCAGTAATAATTATCATCAAATTAAAGTATATAAGTTATTTGATCCGGTAAAACCAATGGGGAAATACAGCGACCTTATAGAAAATTATGCGGGTGCTCTTTCGCCAACTTCGATGGCGGGCGGGGGAATATTACCTGCATATTTACACGGAAATAAAATTACAATGGGTGAGCCGAAGTTACAGACAGTAAAAAATGTAATCGAGCCTGTTGTTATACTCAACGCTCCTCCGATACATTTCGATGTAATCGGTGATTCTACATACGATATCTGTTCATTATATCCAGTCAATGGAAGTACTTCCCCTTCTTTCTCTTCGCAATTAGTCGAGTCGGCTACTAACGAAGCTGAGGTTTCCACAAATGTTCACAGTTCATGGGGAGTATCGGCAACATTAAGTGCCGGAGGTAAATTTATGGGAATCGGAGTAAGTGCATCACTGACCACTAAGTACGGTAAAGATTTCAGTAAAACACAGCGGACAGATAGTACCATGACTACTACAAAAACCGACTTAACGACCTGGGATGATAGAATTTATGCAACAGTTACTAATTATGAACTTTGGGAGTATCCTGTTTACGCTTATGGAATAAAAAAGGGAGATGTTATGGCTGTTATCAGTCATCCGCAGACTGCTAAATGGTTTCAATGTAATGATGGAAACTACGGTAACAATATTATTCTAGATCATGAACAGGGGAATCTATTAAGTTATCCTAATTATTCAGTACCATCTGATAATCCGGATATGGGAAGCCTAATATATGCAGGTGATTCTTATAGTATCAGTCCGACAAGTTCGCCAAGCAGCTGGGAACTAAACTGGCAGAAGATTACTCAATCCAGTGCAGAAACAACATCCAGCTATGGTTTTGCCGCAAGTGCATCTGTAGAAGGCTGGGGTGTTAAGCTGGAAACTGAAGGTAATTATGATCATTCTGATTTGAATACACACACAACCACAGTAACCCAGAACGTTGACATGACTGCTAATCTTGGTACAATTAATCCATTATATGCTTCTGCGGGCTACAGCTTACAGCCCTATGCATACTGGTCAAAAAACGGCCCGCTTGTTCTTAGCTATATTGTTGATCTTCCTACCACTGGAGTATTTTCATTCTGGGAAGATAATTATTCACAAAAGCCCGACCTGACTTTCAATTGTTATTATCGATATTTTGCTCAAAAAGGTCTCTCCAGTCTAAAGCCGGCAGTTGCTGACTGGACGAAAGAAATAAGAATAAGCCCGGATACTCCAAAAGAGGGAGACACGGTTACTGTAGATGCAATGATTCACAACTACAGCTTGAAGGCAACGTCGGATCCTGTCCAGCTGCGTTTTTATCTCGGAAGCCTAGGGAATGGCAGTATGCCTGTTTTGGATTTAAATGGAGATTCTGTGTTCACCTCGTCGAGTCCGGTCTTGGCAAGAGGCGATCAAGTTGTAAGCTTCAAGTGGAAGGTTCCAAACGGACTAACTTCATCCGATTCGGTTATGTATGCTGTAATTGACCCGGATAACAAAATATCTGAACTGAAAGAAGACAACAACATGGGATGGAATCGAATAAGCATATTAAATTTAACAGCGGTTAGTCCTGCAAAAAGTAATCAAATTAGTACTTACATGCTTTCGCAGAATTATCCTAATCCATTTAACCCGGTAACAAGGATTAATTATCAAATACCAAAGTTCAGTCATGTTGCAATTAAGGTGTATAATATACTTGGACAGGCAATAGCAACGTTAGTAAATGAACAAAAGAATGCCGGGCATTATAGTGTAGAGTTTAACGCGTACCGTTTTGCCAGCGGAGTATATTTTTACAGAATGCAGGCAGGCAGTTTTGTTTCAACAAAGAAATTAATTCTTTTAAAATAGAATTTGGATGCTATTTTGAAGCCTTCGAGGTCAGGACGAGCAGATAGACAATAGAGACCTCGAAGGCTATAAGTTGATAATTTATTTTTAGAATCATTGCTATAAAAATTTTGAAGTCTTTTAATGCAAAACATCATTGAATGGATTTTTAATAATTTTGTTTTATATTCTTTAATAATTGTTGTTTGGATATTATTCTGGTTAATAAATTCTTTTTATTATAGAAAGAAAAAAGGAAAACCCATTTTCGATGATCCGCAAGGGAAAGTTATATTTAAAGAAAAAAACGCTTCGGGAAATTCAAAGAAAAATATTTTAACAAAAATTAGCGGTGCAAGAAATTGTTTAAAAGTTATTTTATCTGATAACCAAATGATAATAACACCTTCCTTTCCGTTTAATTTAATGTTTCTTCCGAAATTTACGATTTGGAACATTTTGTAAATTATGAAGATATTTTGGAAATAAGAAACGGATTTAGGAATAGCATTAATATTGTATTCAGAATAAAAAATGAAACCAGGGAAGTTAGTTTAAGACTAAGAAAGAAAGAAAAATTTTTATTAAAGATAAAAACAAAAATCGCAAATAATACTATTATTAAATAAACAACGCATCTCTAAATAAAATTTAACCAGATGAAAATTCAGTATGCATATTAACTTTTTTTTGATATGTTTAGGCAAAATAGAATTCTTTATTTGCATAATTCAACCGGAGATTAAATGAGCTTGTTAGGTAATATCCTTTGGATCATATTAGGCGGGGGTATAGTTCTCTTTTTTGAATATCTTATTTCGGGTTTACTTCTCTGCGCAACTATTATCGGTATTCCTTTTGGAATTCAATGTATTAAAATAT
>JBJKQE010000008.1:0-3206 GCA_046705645.1 Ignavibacteriaceae bacterium
AACCGGCAAGCAAAGCATCTTTTGTAGATGGAAAAAATTCAACATTTTTTACAGCCGGTTTTCTTGCCGTACATATCGGTCTGCAGAATATTCCGGTAGTTTTTACTCCGACATAAAATATTCCTTCGTATGTTCTGTCTTTATTTACTAAAGCATTATACATCGTTTTAGCCGGCGGCAAATTATTCATGATATTCTCCGATTTTTTTTACGGTCTAAATTGTGGATGAAGTTAAAAAATTTCCACCGAAAAATTGTCATTAAATTTAAAAAAGATTCATAGTATATAAAATTGTGATTAAGAAAAAATCATAATGAAATAAATTGTACATTTATCATTCTTATCCATAATTTAGCTCCGGATTAAAAATTCTTTCATAGTTTTATATAATTATAAATTATATGGAGTTGCTTTAAACTTCTTAATTACTATTTTCAGATAATTCTCAATTAAATAGTTAAGAATTCGGAAGAAAATTAATTAATTTATATCATAGCTAATAAATGCATCTTTAATAAGTTATTCATTGCGGAGTTAACGATATGCCTTCAAGGAGAGACTTTTTAAAATTAGGCGGTATAACAATTGCCGGGTTATCTTTTTCCGGTGTAAGTATTCCCTCAATTCTCGAACAAAATGAGTTTATCAGTAAAAGACCGAAAGTAAGTGAAAGAAAATTTACAAGTCCCGCGGTTGAAGCAAAGATAATTGAAGTTAAAAAAGGAATTAAGAATAAAGAGCTCGCATGGATTTTTGAAAACAGCTATCCAAATACTTTAGATACAACAGTCAATTTTAAAATGATTGACGGCAGACCGGATACTTTTGTAATAACAGGCGACATTAATGCAATGTGGCTTCGCGATTCGAGTGCTCAAGTCTGGCCATATCTGTCTTTAACCGATAAAGATAAAAAATTGAAGGAACTTTTTGCCGGTATAATAAATCGGCAAACAAAATGCATACTTATCGATCCTTATGCAAACGCTTTTAATTACGGACCGACAGGCAGTGAATGGGATAAAGACCTGACGGAAATGAAACCGGAAGACCATGAACGAAAATGGGAAATAGATTCATTGTGTTATCCGATTAGATTAGCTTATGGATATTGGAAAACTACCGGGGATGTTTCTTGCTTCGATAAGAACTGGCAAAGAGCAATGAAACTGGTACTGCAGACTTTTAAACAGCAGCAGAGAAAACACGGTGAAGGTCCATACAAATTTCAAAGAGTTACCAGAAAGGCGACTGATACGCTTTCTGAAGACGGTTACGGCAATCCGGTTAGACCTGTAGGATTGATATGTTCAATGTTTCGGCCATCCGATGATGCAACCATTTTCCCGTTTTTAGTACCATCAAATTATTTTGCTGTTAAGGTATTAAATTATCTATCGGAAATGTTTAATAAAATAATTGGAGATACTGAATTTGCATCTCAATGTTCGGCTCTGGCAGGTGAAGTTAATAATTCTTTACAAAATTATGCATCGGCTGATCATCTAAAGTTTGGACAGATTTTCCCTTATGAAGTTGACGGATTTGGTAATCAGCTATTTATGGACGATGCAAATGTCCCAAGTTTACTCTCGCTTCCGTATTTGGAATGTGTTTCTTTAAATGACAGTATTTATCAGAATACAAGAAAGTTTATACTTAGCGGTGACAATCCGTATTTTTTTCAGGGAACTGCCGGGAAAGGCATCGGCAGTCCACATACCGGATTGGGGAAAATTTGGCCCATCAGTTTAATGATGCAGGCTTTAACCTCAAATAATAATGAAGAAATATCATCTTGTTTAAAAACCTTAGTTAAAAGCAGTGCCGATACCGGTTTTATGCACGAATCATTTAATAAAGATAATCCAAATAAATTTTCACGTAGTTGGTTTGCATGGGCAAATACTCTCTTTGGTGAGTTGATATTAAAATTATATAATGAAAAACCTGAATTATTGAACATTTAAATAAAGTTATATAAGCAAAAAGTGATTTGTTTTTGTCAATATGTAAATACAAATAAAGTTAATAACTAAAAAGGTTTCAATCTAATGAAAAGTTTTATAACACATGCAGCAGTATTTATTTTAATTGCATTTTTTATATTCAGCAGCAGTTCATATTGTTTCCCGCCTTTATCGCATAACACTAAGTCAAGAACTAATCTGAAAATCGGCAAGGAAAAGCTTGCCGAGGAAGTTAAAGCACAGTTTTTGCATGCATGGAACGGATACAAAAAATATGCATGGGGACATGACGAACTTAAGCCCTTAAGTAAAACTTATTTTGATTGGTACGGAACATCTTTATATATGACTCCGGTAGATGCGTTTGATACAATGACACTTATGGGATTAAAAAAAGAAGCAGAAGAAGATAAAGAATTAATATTAAATCATCTTTCATTTGATAAAGATATTTCCGTAAAAACTTTTGAGATAAATATTAGAATGCTCGGCGGACTTCTTTCAGCTTATGAACTTAACGGCGATAAAAGATTTTTATCTCTTGCACAAGATCTTGGAAACAGGCTGCTTCCGGCTTTTAATTCGAAAACGGGAATGCCTTATCAATATGTTAACTTAAAAACAGGAAAAACCAGCGGCGAAGTTAGCAATCCAGCCGAAATTGGAACGTTGCTGATTGAATTCGGTACGTTGAGTAAACTTACAGGAAATCCTATCTATTATAATAAAGCTAAAAAAGCTTTGGTAGAAGTTTACAACAGAAGATCCAAAATCGGTTTGGTTGGTTCAACTATAAATGTTAATACTGGCAAATGGATAGATACAGAAAGTCACATCAGCGGCGGCATTGATTCTTATTATGAATATCTGCTGAAAAGCTGGAAACTTTTTGGTGATAAAGACTGCAAGAGAATGTGGGAGACAAGTATTGAAGCGGTTAATAAGTATCTTGCCGACAGTACAAAGACAGGTTTTTGGTATGCGCAGGCTGATATGAATACCGGCAAAAGAACTTCTACATTGTTTGGCGCACTTGATGCGTTCTTTCCTGCAGAATTAGCTTTGGGAGGAGATTTAAAAAGGGCAGAAGCACTTGAAGCTTCATGCTACAAGATGTGGAACCTCGAAGGAATTGAGCCCGAGCAGATAAATTTTAAAACTATGAAAATTACTTATCCGGGTTATGTACTTAGGCCGGAAATAATTGAATCCGCTTATTATCTATATCATTATAC
>JBJKQE010000009.1:0-6339 GCA_046705645.1 Ignavibacteriaceae bacterium
TTTAACATTTAGGACAATTATTCAAGATTAATTTGTGAAAGGAATTTGTTATGAAAACCGTACGCGAAATCTTGCAGAAAAAAGGTAATACAATTTGGTCAATTTCACCAGAATCTACAGTGTTTGATGCTCTTAAGCTGATGGCCGAAAAAAAAGTAGGTGCGTTGTTGGTAATAAAAGACGAAATATTGGTTGGTATTATGTCTGAACGAGATTATGCAAGGAAAGTAATTTTGCAAGGTAAATTTTCAAAAGATACTTTAATAAATGAAATTATGTCTTCAAAAGTTCTATATGTAAATTCTAAACTTAGCACGGAAGAATGTATGGCATTGATGATAAATAAACGAGTCCGCCATCTGCCCGTAATTGATGATGATAAATTAATCGGAATTATATCCATAGGGGATATAGTTAATGCGGTGATAGACGAAAAAGAATTTGTAATCGACCAGCTTGTACATTATATAGTCGGAACGCCGAAGTTAATGTAATAGGATTTAATAAATTTTAAATTCTATTGCATATACGAAATACTTTTATAAGTGAAGCCTTACATGCAATTTATTTAACCAGGCAGTTAAGCCTAACATTACAAGCGCAAAAACTAAAGACCGAACTATCCCAACTAAACCGAAACCAAAATATTCCGACAGTATGTTGATTCCGAAGATCCATATTATCGAGTAAAATATATCAGGCAGTAAATAAGCGAGAAGGGGATTTGTGCCTGCAGGTTTTAGAAACTTTGCCCAATTTGAAATCTTTTTTAGATCTACAATCCAATAAAGAATTGCATAAAGTACGCAGCATATCGCAGCAGAATACAATGACCAGCTTGGAGTTGCATAGATTTTTGAAACTCCGTATAAAGGCCTCAGGAAAAATCCGACTACAAACATCATTAGTGCAAAAATTAGAATCCAGATTATGCGGTCTTTCGGATCTTCAATATTGGAATCACTCATAAACAGCATAGATACAATAATTCCTGTAATTGCAATTGCAGTATGTGCTCCTATATGACCGCCAAGCCAAAAATAATCTCTTATATTCTGGACATAAAAACTTCCAAGTGCACCGGCTTTATCACCAATATAAAGAGTAATAAAAATTACTAACATTCCGATAATCCCGGCAAAGTGTTTTCGAAAGATTATATAAACAGCACTTGAAAAAAGATAAGCCCAGCCGATTAATCCTAAAATACCCCACCATTTTGTATGAAACCATCCGAGATTTCCCACCTGTCCGCTTCTATAAATTGCTGCTAAATAAATAAGAAGAATAATTCCAAGGTATCGAAGTGATGTGAAAATTATTTTTTTATTTCCTTCTGATTTCGGATATTGATTCCATGCTAAAATAGCTCCAATAAAAACCAATAACATCCAAACTGAATGCCCCATTCCTACGACTTCGGAATTAAGATCAGAAATATTTGTCATCATAACTCCAAGTACAATAAGCGCTCCCGTACGAATTAATATGTGTTTCCAGATTTGAAGCATACTATCGCCAAGGGCTAATCTTTTCTTTACGGCGAAAGGAATGGACATACCTACTATAAATAAAAAAGCGGGAAATACGACATCGACAAACGTCATACCATCTGCATTTGCGGGCATATGTTCCATCCACTGGGGAATACCTTTAACAGATGCTAAATCATTAACAAAAATCATAACAAAGATTGTTAATCCTCTAAAAACATCTATTGATTCAATACGCCCTTTCTTTATTGAAGCTGATGATGAAACTTCCATATCCATTTTCCCTCAGATTTAATAATCATTTAAAATGTCGTTTAGTGCGCAGGGTTTGAATTTATATATGTATAAATTAAATAAATAATAGTGGTTGGTAAACTGATTAATTTATTAAAAAATTATCTTGCTTTTTAATAAACTTAATACATTATAAATGCATTTCATCAATCGTAATTGCAATCCCGCATTGTTGAAATGGAATTAAAATAGATCCTTGAATAATCAGGATAAATCGAAAATTATGTTGGTAAAGTTTTTTGTTGAATTGCGAAGTACAAACCGAAAAATTTTGGTTATTTAATTTTAGATGAAGAGCATAAATAACAGAAATACTTTCTTATTGATTTTTGGAGCTAGAGAAATTAAAGTATTATTAAAAGAATTAGATTTCCTTTGAGTGATAAAATGAACTCAAAACTAAAAGTTTTATAAAATAAGACAAGTCTATTTAATTAAATAAAAAAAGAAAATATTTTTATTCGAATTTGGCACAATAAATTTATTCAAGAAAAAAATCCCAGATGAAACCGTAAATTAGTTTGATCTCTGGTATTTACCCATCAACTCTCCTTCACCGATTATATGCCCTTGCATAGCTTTTTCTAATTGAGCTTTTGTAGCTCCGGAATCCAGGTGATGCAAAAGAGTATCAAGAGCATAAATTCTGAAAAAATATCTATGGGGTTTTCCAGCCGGTGGGCAAGGCCCGCCGTATCCGATATGGCCAAAACCATTTGTGCCTAACAAAATTTTATCGGAAATATTACGGGACGGCGTAACGTCTTCATGCAGTTCTCTAACATTTGCCGGAATATTGTAAATTACCCAGTGTACGAAATCTCCGCCGGGCGCATCGGGATCGTCAACAATTATTGCAAAAGATTTTACATCTTTTAACTCCTCATTCCAATGGATTTGAGGGGAAACATTTGAACCTTCGCACGAGTATTTAGATGGGATAAATTCACCATCTTTAAAAGCAGTGCTGTAAAGTTTTATTTCCATTTTTTTGTGATGTGTTTTTGTTTGTGAAAAATTATGGTTAGCTGATAAGAAAATTAATAAAATCGCTAAAGGCAGTCTAGGAAAAATTTTTAATAAAATATGCTTTAGCATATTAAATTCCTTTATTATTTAGTAATAAATTAAGTTATAATTAGTTATAATTCCACAAAAAACTTTGGATTATGATTTAGAGAACTATGTTGAAAAAAACATTCTCCCAATTTTATTTTAATGTGTTTTTAATCTAAAGATTCATTTTAGGAGTTTCTAAAGACCTTACAATTATTTATATTCATTTCCAGTAATAATTAGTTTTAGTAGACTTCATCATCATTTGCGGATATCTCAAAGGTTTTCTAATTCAGTTTAAAGGAAAATATATTTAGAGGAATTTAAAATGCATACACCAGTGATTTTAATTCTTGTGGGTGTGTTTAGCACTGTGGCTATTACACAAATTCTAATTTTTAGAAGTTACCTTAAACATAGAAGGGAAGAATTTAAGAAATAAAATAAAAGTATATTATTGCAATAATTTGTTGCAATATTATTATTTGAACAGTTGACAAGTAGTTTTTATTAGGAAACACCTTAACTCTGCGTAAAAAGTTTTCAGTAACAACAATTATCATTGCTGATCTTACCTATGCTAATTCGTTAAATGGGTTAAAAATAACTTCTTAGAGATATCCACTTTGTTTATCATTTTTTAAGTACCTAAGTTTGTGCGTCATTTTTTGTGATGCAACCTTTATTAAATTAATATGAATTGATTTAATTTTACAACTATATTTTAAAATTAGAGGAGAGAATGAAGTTAAATTTTCTATTAGCAGTTTTAATATTAATTCTCAGTGTACATGGTGATATTTATTCACAGAAGAAAAAGAAAGTAGTTGAAGATAATCCTTTAGTCGGGAAATGGGAAACTTCACACAATCGATTACAATCATCTTTATTAACTTTAACTTTCAAGAAAGATAAAAAGTTCAGTTATGATTTAAGCTCTGAATGGATGGGCAGATATCAGCTTCACGGTACAACATTATTTTCCGATTATTATATCCCGGTGTTAAATAAATATAAAGCTGATTCTTCAACAGTTTTAATTTTTTCCGATACTTTGATTCAGGTAATAAATGAAAAGGGTAAATCTCAAACACTTAAAATGATTCGCGAGCATGGAATTGAAAAAGGTGCAGGCATAATAGGAACGTGGGATGTATTAAATTCTGATGCTCAGAAAATGACGATTACTTATAATACAGACGGATCCTTTGAAGTTCATAAGATACTAAGAGCTTTTAGCGGTTATTATTTGGTAAAAGGAAAAACATTCCAGGTATATTCTAACAATGCGTTAATGATGCAGGAAGAGTTCGAAATTATCAGAGGCGATTTAATGCTTTATAATAAAAAATCGAAAGGCCCGCTGCGAATGGAGAGAGCAAAGGATTAATTGTTCTCAGTTTGTTATTCTTTTTACAAATTATAATTTGTAGGCTAAACAGATTTTTATTATTGGAAAACCGAATTAGAATTTCATTCTAAATAAATTATCCTTTCTTCAATAATCTTCCATTCCATATTGCTTTAAAGCACTTATCTAATCTTTAGTGTTGAACCCTATAAGCAGTCATATTAATTTATTGCTACCATTTGCGGATTTAATATTATAAACAACTCAATTGAAAAGATTTTTCTGCGGAACATTAACGCGATTTTAAATAATCGTTACAAAGATTAAAAACTAATAGAAAAGGACACATCTATGTTAACTGATTCAAATATTTTCCTGCTAATAATGTTGGTAATATTACTTGCTTTATTTGCATATCTAAAAAAATCTACTTTAAAACCCGGCCTAATATTAATTTCATCAATTTTGATTTTAAGTCTCAGTTTAATTCCTAACTCTGATATCAAAATAAATAGATTCGGCAGTACAATTGCTTCTATACCCATACTGAGTTTTGTTGAATCAAATATATCAAAACCCAAGTCGATAACTTCAAGCTATAATTCCGATATTGAGAAATCTGAAACGTTTTCTGAGTCTGATAATAAATCGACATCATTAAATGAAGAAGTTGCAAAAGCATATGGCATAGATGCTTTTTCTAAAGTTCAGAAAATGGATTATACTTTTAATGTCGAATTCAACGGTAAAAAATTCAGCAGGAAATGGGAATGGAATCCTAAAACTAAAGAAATTACTTATTGGGGTAAAGATAAAAATGGTAAAGAAATTACCTTAACTTATAACCGTAACGATAAAATGGATGAAAAGACAAAACAGATTGATGCTGCTTTTATAAATGATAATTATTGGCTGCTGTTTCCATTCCATCTTGTATGGGATACTAATGTAAAATTTACAGACGAAGGCATGAAAAAGTATCCAATAGGAAAGGGAGAGGGAAGATGTTTAGTTGTACAATATTCTAATAAAGTAGGCTACACTCCGGGAGATCAATTTGATTTATATTTAAATAAAGATAATATGATTCATGAATGGGTATATCTGCACGGCGGCAGTAAAAAAAATCCACGCCCTGCCACCTGGGAAGGAAATAAAACATACGGAGGATTTACAATATCTACTTTGCATAAAGGCCCAGGTAAAACATTCAAGCTTTGGTTTAGCGATATTAAGGTTGATTTTGTAAAATAACTTCTTAACTAATTAATCCATGTAATTTAAACCCGCAATTCCGCGGGTTTTTCTTTATCCCGGTTCGAGTTTCAGTTCTAAATGAAATTATTAAATCTTTCAGTAATTTTACTTGTGCTTAATTTATAAAATTCAAAAGAACACGTTTTAAGAACAAGTGTATAATTGAAGTCAGAATTTTTAATTAGTTTATTTACAAGGACCTTTCCCATTGAGTGATAAAAATATTATAGAAAATGAAGCTGTACAGCCATCACTCGTAGGCCAATCAAGATTCCAATATCTAATTTATAGATTTCGAAAAAGATTTAGCTGGAAACAAACATTTGCAGCACTTCAATATCCTAATTATAAATTGTGGTTTATAGGACAAATAATCTCCCTGTTCGGCACGTGGATGCAAACAACTGCCGAAGGCTATTTAATATTTGAACTTACTCATTCTCCGGTTTATTTGGGATATGTAGGATTTGCAACCGGAATACCGGCCTGGCTGTTTATGTTTTACGGGGGCGTGGTTGCCGACAGAATTCCCAGAAGAACCGTTCTAATTATTACTCAATCTACAATGATGATTTTAGCCCTTACGTTAAGTGGACTTACATTCTTTCATATTATAAAAGCATGGCACATAATAGCACTCGCTTTCGGATTAGGAATTGCAAATGCATTTGATGCACCGGCAAGACAGTCATTTCTTCTTGAACTGGTAGGTAAAGAAGACCTAATAAATGCTATTGCTTTAAATTCCACAATGTTTAATTCGGCAAGAGCGCTGGGTCCTGCAGCAGCCGGAGTTATTTATGCAATATTCGGTCCGGCATGGTGTTTTTTGGTTAATGGTATTTCTTTTATCGGTGTTATTACGGCATTGTTAAAAATGAAATTTAA
>JBJKQE010000010.1:0-4915 GCA_046705645.1 Ignavibacteriaceae bacterium
GGTCATATCCTACCGGGAAAGGTTTAAATGTTTTTCCATTATCCGTACTTCGAAAGATGTTATTATTTCTTACACCTAAATATATAAAACCGGATTCATCAATCATCATATCATCAATAAACTGATAGCTGCCGTTTGAATTCCAAACCATATTCCAGTTATAGCCGCCGTCGGTGCTTTTGTACAGCATGCTGTCTTTTACAAAATAAAGGGAAGAATCGACCGCTGATTCCCTAAATCTTACACCATAATCTCTCAAATAAGCGATATTGGAAATCTGTACCCAATTTTCACCTTTGTCTGTAGATTTCACAATTCCATATTTTGCTACTGCAATTATTTCTCCGTTTATCCTTTCGGTTAGTGAAAAGATACCGTTAAAGCTTTGAGAAGATTTACTTATGTTCCAATTGTCTCCGTAATCATCGGAAATATATACTCCTTTTTGAGTGGAACACAAAACCCTTCCGCTTTTCAGAAAAATAACATCATTTGGAAATATACCTTGAGGACCTCCGGTAAACTCCCATGATTGGCCTACAAGTATATTGATGCTAAATAAAACGAATGATAAAAGATATTTATAATTGAAGTGCATAACGGAATCCCCAATATTTTTCTTTTTTATTTAGAAACAGCACACACCAAATACGTGCCAAAATTAACTAATATTTAAATAAAAAGAATTGTATAAGTTTGTCATTTTGTTATTACTAAATTTTCTTTTGTATGCAATTATAGAATTAAATGTCTTAATTTCTATACCTATCCATTATATAATTTTTAATAATATGTAAATTGTTTTATTATAACAATCCCCTTCAAACGCCCGCCTTCGTCAATTACTTCCGCCTTAGCATAAACTTCGGCAGACAAGTCAGCGTGTAAACTTGTTTAAGAATTAATTGCTTTAACGTGTTGCAGTTTACCTTGGATAATTTTTTATACTTATTAGGGAATTATCCCCATTAAGTATACAGGGGAAACTAAAACCATTTTCCCCCTGTCGTGAATATTTTATGTGGGCAATTGCTTATTTTTTTGATTTTTCTTTTCTCTTTTTGCTGCCTTTTTTTCCTTCATTGTTTTAGCAGGTTCCTTTTTAGAACTCTTTTTAATATTGTGACTTTTGCTCATTTCTTTGCCTCATTAATTTGTTTTGGAAATATCTTTAATAACTTTTTTCGGAGTTTTTGCAGAGTAAGAATAATTGGCAATCTCCAGCCGTGTATGAAGAGTAAGCTTTTCCATTATATTATGAATATGACTTTTAACTGTAAAGGTTGAAATATTCATACTCTGTGCAATCTCTTTATTACTTAAACCGTCACCGATCAGCCCAACAACCTCACGCTCTCTTTTCGTCATACGTACTGCGGCCTTTAATTTTGTTTTATATCCTTTAAGAGCATATTCCACTATTTGGGAAATGAGAGATGAGGAAAGATTTGGAGGAATTACTTTTGCACCTTCTGCAACGGCATGTATAGTTGAAAGAAATTCATCAAAAGTTGCATCCTTTAAAATAAAAGCTGACGCGCCCGCTTTAATAAATAAATTTATGTCGCCGGGTACGGGTGCAATATCCATTATAATAACCTTCGCATCGGAAAAATCTTTTTTTACGAACTTCACCACTGCTAAACTATTACGGTTATGCAGGCCTAAATCGAGAAGAATTATACCGGGCTTTAATTGCCGTATTTTAGAAACAGTTGTTTTGTTATTTCCCGGTGAAGCAATAATATCAATATCTTTTTGCTTTTTAAGCATGGCAGCGATTCCTTCGCGCAGCAGCCTGTTATCCTCTATCAATAACAACTTAATTTTTTTCATAAAAAACTATAAAGATTAAAAGAAGAATATTCAATAGAGCAAAGGGATGATAAAAGGGTTAACTCTTTTAAGTGATAAAATTTATACAAACGATTAAATAGTGCTTGAAATCTTCCTTAAATGGGGACAGTAAATAGTGAAAAGAATAGCGAGCGAAAAAAAATCTCGGCTTATTACATAATGACCGGGAAAAAGCTTCCGGTAATAAACTCTTTCCTTCCCGATAATTCCCAATTTGAATATCGATTTGAATAATGCTCTTACATAACTTAAATTAATATGGAAGACATTCTATCTGCATCCGCTTATACAGTTTTGAAGAGATTGTTAAAATACTCCCGGCGGAAAGCTCGCTTTTTTTGAGACAAACTTGATAGCATGTTTAAAGCGCCAGAAAGTATCGGGATACCCGGGGTAAATAAAATGAATGTTCATGTAGTATTAATCTTTAGTTAAAAATAATTCAATTATACTGCAATTCGTTCAACAATGGATTTTAGATAAGAATTCTGATCGTGGAAAACCGCACCTTCAGGCAGCCAGTGCCAAAGTCGTCCAAGTTCATTCTTTATAATATCCATATAAAACTGCGGGAGTTCGGTCGTTTCCTGCTCGAAGTAAGAGCGGAATTTAATATCTGAATTTAAATTCAATAATATTTTTTTATTGTAAGCAACCCTCCCGAAGCCTTCTTCCGAGACAGCACGAACTACATTCATCCATCTGGGTATAAATGCTTTGGTGGCAATTAGCCGCTTCATAATTGCATTCCATGAAAATGTATATTCTCCGAGGCTGATAATATGAGCATAAAAATCCTGCCATGTATAATTTTTAGGAGCAATATTCATAGCATGATTATTATCGAGAAAATGGAACGGGAAAGGGATCACCCTATTCAGTTTTTGATATTCCAGGTTAAGCGGCGCTGCCCTCCCGAATGCCGATAACAAAGAATAACCGGGGAATGCGCCAGGAGTCATTTCTACAAATTTCTTAGTAAGTTCAAACGGTTCTTCACCTTCATCCGAATCCAGGCCTAAAACAAAATTGGTTTGGACATAAGGGATGTACCGTAAGATCATATTAATCTGTTCGGCAATTAGTTTAACCTTATCTATTCCGGTGGCTCTTCCGGTTTTGGATTTATTTCCAAGATCGAACCATGATTCTATACCCGGCAGCAATGCGCCGAACCCGTTCCGTTTAAGCCTTTTCACATGAGGTTCCGATAACAGAGACAGACTGCTTTCAGCTATAAAGTCAATACTATTTTCCGGTACAACCTCCTCAATTGCATCCATGTATTCGTTAAACCTAATTCCGAAATTAGGATCATGCCATCCGACAAGAGGTCGTTTGAATTTGGTAAGCAGAAATGACAAATCTTCTTTCATAATATCAAAGTTTAACGGCTGGTAAGCTATTGTTGAATCAATACAGAAACTGCATGTATACGGGCATCCTAAGCTGCCAAGCATAGGAACCAATTTTATTAACGGAGCTTTTTTTAAAGTCGGCTCAATAAATTTCCATCTTTCCCTTACACCAGGAAGGGACAAAGGCTGTGTTTGAGATGTAAGTTGAATACCTTCCGGGCGATGAGGCAAACAGTCATATAAGATTTCACGAACAATATTTTTGTCTGTAAATCCCACCACAAAGTCGAAATATTTAACTGCATCTTCCGGGTAACACCGGGCATGCGGACCGCCTAATACAGTAACAGCGCCTCTGGCCCGTAAGAAATTGCTCAAAGCATAAGCAGTAAGTGCGGATTCGGTAAATGCACCGATAAATACAATGTCCACTTCTTGCGGAAGCTCCCGTATCAGGTCTTCCTTTCCCGTGTAACAAACATAGGTTACATCATGTCCCTCTTCTTCGCACCATACTCCAATAACCTGGGGCATTATACTTGCAAAGTTTGCATTCATTATACGTGCAAATAATTTTTTGTTAGGTTTTTTAGATACAAGATCTATCATTCCCACACGGAGTCTTCTGTTCATATTTTACTTTTTTTAATCTTGGATTAATTATGTTGATAAATAGAATAGGCAGTTGTACTTTCTTTTTGTCCGCAATAATTTTAATTGGGCAAAAAGTATGTAAAATATGCTCAATTAAAAATGAATCTAACGAACGAAATAAGTATTAATCCCTTTGATCTATAGAAATTGATTCGGATAATAAATTACGTTAACGGTAATTCTTAATTGAAGAGAGTAAAATAATTATTCATCGTTAGATGAAATTGATTTTAATGTTTCTTTATAATCCTGCGAGGTATGTGCGTATTTTGCAATCTGCACCCTGGTATGTAAAGCAAGTTTTTCCAGAATATTATGGATATGGCTCTTTACGGTATAAGTTGAGAGATGAAGTTTTTGAGCAATTTCTTTATTAGTAAGGCCATCGGCAACCAAATCAATAACCTGCCGTTCCCGCTTTGACATTTTTACGGCCCCTATTATTTTTGATTCGTCTAATTCGGTTACTGCTTTATCAACAATCTGCGAAAAGAGCGACTCGGTTAAAAGAGGAGGTAAGATTTTAGCACCGGCGGAAACAGACCTGATTGTATGAAGAAAATCGTTAACAGTGGCATCTTTAAGAATAAATCCCGAAACTCCTGCCTGTACGAAAACCAATACGTCTTCCTGCAAAGGAACAAGATCCATTACAATTATTTTTATTTTTTGAAAACCCTTTTTTAATATTTTAACGAGCTGGAGGCTGTTTTGATTCCGCAAACCGAGATCAAGAATTACTAAATCCGGCTGAGATTTTCGGATAAACTGCAGAGCTTTTGCGTAATCCCCGAAAGCAGCTGAAATTCTTAAATCTTTTTGCTCCCCTATCATTGCCGATAATCCTTCCCGCAGCAGGCGGTTATCTTCTATAATTAAAATTGAGATTTTTTTCATATGTCTATTCAATTCCGGTAAACCGGGTATAATCATTTAAGGAAGCTTTTATTAGGGAATTAAATTTACATGGTAAAATAATTGTTTCGTTTTTCTTTCGCAATAAAAATTAAGCAGGTTTATATTGTTTGTATGAATATATGAAAGCT
>JBJKQE010000011.1:0-3995 GCA_046705645.1 Ignavibacteriaceae bacterium
TTACTTACTCGTGAACTTTCCCGCGTAATCTACTTCATTTATTAAAATTAGTCAAGTGTTTTTATTTTGTTTTTACTTAATTTGGAAGAAATTTTATTCAGACGAAATTATTTTTAAATATTCTAAGCGGTGATTTTTAATATCCGGATACGTTTCCTTTTTAAATAGAATAGTGATTACACGGATTTTAACAAATATAATTTATCTGGAACCGGTATCCGGCTTATCAATCTAATTTTATCAACTCAAGACTCAATTCCGACAAACGGTGTCTCGCTTCCTCATCATAAGCTTGAGAATCTGCTTTCGCTTCGGTTTTAACATTAAAATATTTTCCCGTAACATTATCTAACTTTGGAGACGCTGCAAGATATATTTCTGCATCGGTGCCGGTTTCAGCCTTGCCCCATGGAGTAATGTTCGCATTCCTCACCATGTTTGTGTCTAAATAAGTTCCCGGATGCAGGCTGTTTACGGTAATGTTATCATTTTTAAGCTGTTCGGCTAAATCGATCGTAAACATTATTAAAGCTAACTTGCTTTTCCGGTAGGCAGTTACACCGTCAAAATTTTTTTCCGACATGATATCATCAAAGTCAACCGGGTACTGTCCGGCCGAACTTACGTTGACTATTCTAGACGGAGCTGCATTTTTTAAAACAGGCAGGAGAATTCTTGTAAATAAAAACGGAGCGAGATAGTTCACCGCAAAACGAAGTTCATAACCATCTTTGCTTTTACTGAAGTCATCAAATCCGACTCCTGCATTATTAATAAGTACGTCAATTGACTTGTACTTTGTTAAAATCTCTTCCGCTAATATTTTTACTTCTTTTAAAGAAGAAAAATCGGCAGTAAATCCACCAATGTTATTATTTCCGGTTTTTGATTTTAACTCTTCTACAACTTTGTTTACTTTTTCTTTATTTCTACCGTGAATTAAAACATGAGCATTTTGTTCTGCAAGCTTTAGCGCGGTCAGCTTTCCTATTCCGTCGGTTGCCCCGGTAATTAATATTGTTTGATTTTTAATTTCTTTCATAATTAAACCATTATTTAAATTTTAAAATATTTATACGAGAGAATAAGAACCGGAAGATAATTGAAATATAATAAAATAATTCTGAAACCATATTGATGTGTTTAATTGAATCCATACAGGTAAATTCTTCTTGTAGATTTTAATACTTATAAATATAAAACGGATCTTGTTTCTCCCGTTAACTTCACGAAAGTTTTGGAGAAATGATTTAGGCAGTAATGTTTAAATAGCAAAATATCTCATGCAGGATAAGTACCCGGAATCTTTCATCACGATTACGTAATTAGCGAACGAATATTAAAGGATATAATACAAAATAAATTATTTAAGATTTATATCTATCTCATGATCTCCCTTTAATGTTGAAGGTATCGAATAGTTTGTCTGTTTTTTCCTGTCAAGCATAAAAGATTCAATCGAATTACCGTTTCCCTTAATTAAAATATTTAATTCCGAATCACGATAGTTTAGATTTTTTATTTCGATCGAATTGATTTTTTCCGGCAGGTAAGGAGAGAACGATAATGAATCTTCACTGAATCTCATCCCGAATAAGCCGTTAAGAACCATTGAAATATAGGCAGTTGCCGACCATGTTTGAAGTTTACATGATCTCCAATGATAATTCTGATGCGACTCTCCCCAATCTTGATATCCCCCATCGGGATTACCGGTATAAGGGTTATAAATTTCTCTAAAATCATAATTGCCTTTATCCTCATCGAGTGCCAAATGGGTTAAGCCAAACAACTCATGATCAAATGTATTATAATTTTTCACGGCGATGGCTGCTCTTGCAAAAAAACCGTTAACCATTGGCCAGATAAGATTATTATGTCTGCCGGGCATTTCTTTGGAATATCTCTTAAAGTCGGGAGTAATCGAAGTAATACCGTATTTAGAAACAACAGCATTATTTATTAATTGTTTCGCCTTATCTCCTTTAATAATTCCGAAAATTACCGCAAATGAAATTCCAAGCCCTTCCTGGAAAGCATGGGCTTTTCCGTTTTGATCGATTAAATAATAAAACGTATTTTTTTTACTATTATATAAATACTTTAAGATATTTTTTTTTAACGAATCTGCTTTCTGCATATAGGAATTTGATATTTCACTCCTCTCACCTAAAAATTTACTCATCCGGCTCAGTGCAATATAAGCCCCGTAATAAAGACAATTAGTGCTAAGACATTTGATGTAATGCGAACCATTGAAAGCCAGCACGCTGCTGGAATAATTACCCGGCTCGAAGACAGGCTCAGGATAACCGGCAATTCCATCGTTAAAGACCGAAGGACCCATAAATAAATCATAATTTTTATCGAATGTTGTCTGCTCCAGCTGCGCCATAGTATTAGCCGAACATTTATAAGCGAGGGTTAAAAACTCTTTATCGCCGGTTACCATGTAATGATTACAGGCGGCGATTGCCCATATTATTTTATCCCAATATTGATTACCAATAGTATCTTCATTAATTGTAACACTCCACAAAGATTTTTCTGCAACTTTTGGCCTCAAAAGACTGACACCGTTCCATGAGTTAATAGAGATATCACGCGTCCATTCCGAACCATAATCACCTCCTGCAGCAAGAATACCTCTTCTTACATTTATATCCACTGTTTCAACGGCTAATTTAAATGCATCATTAATTAAAGGATTATTGGAAATTAATTGCTGAGCAAATGCCCGAATCGAAATGAATACAAATAGGACTAAATATATTTTTTTCATTTAACCGAGAAGACCTTTTAAGATTTATCTTTTTTTTAATGTTGAAATAATTAAACGGAATAACAAATAGTTTTAAACAGTTTAAATATAAAAATATTATTTCAGGATCAAATTATTATTTTTCCTTTAACCCTATCAAAAAAGTTGAGTGATGACTTTTAAATTAATTGTAGTTTGCGCTAATGAAGACCCTAAATAAAAGTTTATTAATGAGAACTTAAAAAACAATATAACCTGTTGTTCAAAATATTCTTTGAAATAATTAAATAATGCTCTTGAAAATATATTGTTGCTGTTCTATCTTTATCAAAATGTAAAAAATTATCTTCCTTTTTTTATACTGTTTGAATTAAAAAACGGCTGTAGAATAATCAAATGACGATAAAGTTTCTATCTGTTATTTTTTGTTTTGCCTGCTTTTGGATAAACACAGGCTTTGCTCAGAATTCTGCCGAAACAGCAGAGCTGGCAAAATGGAAGAAGCTTATGGAAGAACCCATTACAGAACATTCGTTTCGCTCCGCATGCGATTTGATGCAGGCTGTCGCCAAAACAGATATTAATAAAAGTTATGAACTTTTCACCAAATACCTTCCGCGAGTGGAGACCACACACAACCATTGGTGGCTGCATGTTTTGCTTATGGGTTGGGGGCATGCCGAAGAATCATTAGACTTTTATAAAAAAGCAGAGGGACTTTATCATCAAGCAAGATTAAATGCCGTAGATACTCCGAATCTTTATAGGGAAACACTTGTCGGTACTATACTTTTGTATCTGGAGTGGGGTAAAAAAGATTCATTAGAAAAATATTTACAACTTAGTGAAACAGAATGTAGGACAGCTGAAGATTCTGAAAATCTTTCTTTCACCTATACATTCAAAGCTATGGCAAATTTGGATAACAGGGATACAATGAATTACTATCTAACCAAAGCCATACAATTGGCAAAAAATCTGCCCGACAAAAATGCATTGTTCACTGCGCGTTACAATTATGCAGTTGTTTTTTCACAAAACAATCCTGAAAAAGAGGTTGATGAACTTGAATCCTTGTTATCATTAGCTAAAGACTCATCACTTAATCGTTATCCGCCGAAATTATACGAGCGTACAAATTTTTCTTTTCGCAATCCTACTCCCAGTATTTACTACAATCTAATGCAGGTAAATCTTTTATTAACTGATTACAGTGAAGCAGAAAAGTACGCCA
>JBJKQE010000012.1:0-7575 GCA_046705645.1 Ignavibacteriaceae bacterium
AGAACCGGGCATTAAACAATTAAAAGACGAATGTTAACCCTATTTTGAACTGATTATATGCAAGAGGGGGGACTGTAGCAAAAGGCCAATTCATTTTTTCCTGTCTTAATTCATAAAGGCCGTAAGAGAGAGCATTTTTAAGAACAAAGCTTACTACCGGCGCAGCGTACGGTGAAGAATCAACTATTTTATCGACAAAACGATCAATAGCTCCCTGCCCTGCTGCTTCTATTATTACGCTTCCCGCCCATTTCCAGAATAAATGCCGTGAAAAAACGATCGATCTTTCGTAGCCTGCATCGATCATTAAATTTTTAATTACTCTAAACCGAATGCCGCCTTCAAAGCTATTCCCGAAACGGTATGCTTCATTAAACAAGTCAATCGTACTTTTATCAACCGGATCAGCCGGAGTATCTTTCATTTTCAAACGGACCCATTCAAAAGAATATGTATGATATGGAATAATTGCCGCAGAATTAATTTTGTAGCCGTATCCGGTTGACCTTCCGAAACCAAATCTCCACATATCCGATTTTAAGTCGGTGCCGTTTGAGGAACCGGATAAGTTTGTAGAAAAATTACTTATATACAAATAATGGAATTTGTAATCCAGAATATCCGCATTTTCATTATCATCCAAAAAAGTATAACCAAGCCGCAGTTCCAATAAATTCGGACCGGCAAATTTTTCATTGAAATTTTTCAGACTCATTTTAGAGAAACCGTAATCGAAAGAGATGGTAGGGCTCCCTTTAAATTCATTTTTGAATATATCAATATTAAAATGATGATGTTTATTCCACCAATTGTTGCAGGTTTTCGTGGAATCTTCGGATTCTTGCGCTAAAATATTTACCGCAGCCAATAAACAAATAAAAAAAATAAAAAGTAATTTTTTATTAAACATTTTTCCTCCCTTAATTCTCATTTTCAAATTTTGTGAACCGGAATCATTATGCTGACTCAATCTTTATGCCATAAAAAAATATTAAAGGAAATGAATTATCGGTTATAACTGAACATTTCTGTATACAATTAAATATTTAATTAGACAATACTGTTTTTAGTTAAATTATACAGGATAAGACTAATTGTTAAGTTAAAAAGTTACTCAAATATAACCCTGCTCAAGTTCTCTATAGAATAAATATATTTGAACAGCATATATTAATGACTTCCGGCAGAATAAAAGGATAATTAAAATTTTCCTGATTTTTAATATATCGACAAAAAATAATTATGATATATTACGAAAGATAATCAGCTGATTTTTTGTTAAGACCAATCTAAGTACATATGATTTATATTACTTTATATTAACCCATTGTGTGAATTAGATCGTAAACCGTTAAAACGTTTAAAAAATTCTTTGGATAGCATTAACCCACGGATTAATCCGTGGGTTAATAAATCCTAATAGCTATAATTAATAACTGTCCGTCAACAGACGGATAACAGTTTTTATTATTATATTTTTTAATTCACACAACTGGTTTATATTAACATTAATTTAATTGAATTTGGAATTATAAAAACGTAAAATAATATCGGAAAAAATATTTTAATCAGCGGGGGTTCTTTTATGAGATATTTTTTAATATTAAAAAAAGGGCTGAATTTTAGAGAATATTTTCTCATCATTTCTTATGGAAGGGGAAATGAAATAACTTCCGCCGCATTTTATAATAAATTATTTACACAATACATTCCGAAAATAATCTTCATTTTATTTTCAGAGTATGGAAGGATACTAACATGAAGAAGTTTCCATTACTTATTTTAATTATAATTTCCGCACTAACCATTTTTCAATTTAGCTGCCACAGTCCTACAGAGCCAAACAATAACATAAGCATTTCTCTTGAGGATGTCTCCTGCACGGAAGCATGGATAAAGGTAACAGGTGAAACCGGAAGCCAGGTAATTCTAAACCGGGATGACAAAGAGGTGCAAAAGTTCACACTCACCTCCTCTCCGCAGACCATATATGATGATTCCCTTTTACCGAATAAGACTTACACTTACCATGCAGTACAAAATAACAAAACAAGCAACAAGATAACCGCTAAAACACTTGATACCACAAGCAGCAATTTTACATTTCAAACAATTTATCTTGGCGGTGCTTCTTCCAGTGTGCTAAATGATGTTGCAATAATAAACGATACTCTTGCTTACGCAGTTGGACAAATCTACGAGTATGATTCTACCGGGCAAATAGATCAGTATCCTTATAATCTTGCAACATGGAATGGGCAAAATTGGAAATTAAGTAAATTATATGCTGGAGGATTTCCACCTGCAATTAAATCTGTTTATGCGTTCAATCTTGATGATGTTTGGTTCGATCCGTAGTTTCATTGCGATGGTAAAAGTATTCAAGAAATATCAAGCGATCCTATTTTCTTCGGTATAGGAATCAGTCAAATGTGGGGTAGTTCAAATGTAATATATGCAGTAGGAACCGCTGGTTTTGTTGCTCTTAGAAAAGCTACCGGCAGTTGGCAAAAGTTGCAAAGCGGCACAACATTACAATTCACAGACATATATGGTGCAACTGACCTTGCTACCGGGAAGGAGCAGATTCTTGCAACTGCTTCTCAAAATTATCCCCCCGGCAAAGGTCTCTTTTCTATTCAAGGTAATACGGTAAAAGAGATTTCAACTAATTTCAATTTCCCCGGTTATACAACTCCGCCCGAATTATTTAGCGTTTGGTTTGTTCCCCAAAGGCGGTATTATATTGTTGGAGATGGTATATATGAGAAACATCATCTTACGGATAGTATTTGGAAGAATGGACCACTTGATATAACAAAGTACGCAACTACAAATATAAGAGGCACCGGGTTAAACGACATATTTGTTGTAGGCGCATTTGGTGAATTTCTTCATTTCAACGGCGCAAGATGGAAAAGCTTTATAAAACAGACAAGTCTGTCGAACGGCAGTTACAGCAAAGTAGCTGTTAAGAGAAATTTAATAATAGCAGTTGGTGCAGATAATGCCCGTGCTGTTATTACTATAGTAAAACGACAATAAGAAACGAAATTAAAAATGGAAAGAGCGCCGCCAAATAAAAATAATCCGTTCCCCGTGTTTGCCCACAGGGAACGGTGACATACAAACAAATTTAAGCAGGTATTTATAACGATACATTACATTGCACTATTATGCTTTTTTGTTTGCTAATTAAAATTAAAGAAATTTTTTATCAATTAACATAACTATAAAATTTATGAATAATTTCAATTGGAGTATATATATGAAAACTTTAATTATTTTAATAGCAATAAGTATTATAGCGGCGCTTATGCCGGCTACTATTTTTGCTCAACAATACGGCACTTATAATTTTTCAACTTCAACATATCAAAGAGAGTTGACCAAAACCTCATCCACTAATCCTACTTCGGGGGGGTTAAATAACGGCAGTAACCTGAATGTAGGTTCACAATCTTTAAGCGGCACTACTTACTATTACAGATCATTTTATCAATGGAATTTGCCGAATTCAACTATACCGCCCGGTGCAACTATAGATACGGTTGAATTACATTATGAATATTACATGAACATTTCCGGCAATCATCCTTTATCTGCTAACTTATATGACGGTGCAGTGGATTTAGTTAATCCTAATCTTAGTACACTATGGTCTAACTCCGAAGACCCTAATCATGAAATAGCCGGCAATCAAACCGGTTCTCAAGGTATTTTTGATGCAACCTATGGTCCCGGAAGTGAAATGGTTTATTTTGTACAGAATGAACTTTCATCTCAAAAATTCATTCTGGGAATAACATATGCGTATGAAACGACATATGATTCAACCTGGTATGTTAGAAATTCTTCAGTAAAGCTTAGAATTGTTTTCACAGAGCCATCCATTTCCGTTGTTGTTAATCAAAAGCTTTCCACTGGAGCCATTACAGGTACAATAGGCAGGTGGAACGGCAGTACATTTCCAACACCAAGGCTGAATCCCGGTACACCGATTAATACTTACGTTGGAGCAACCGAAGTACTTCAAGGTGATCAGTCAATTGAAAGCGGTCAAAAATATAATAACTGGACAAGAAATAATGTTGCCGAGCCAAATATATTAAATCATCATGCATTTTTAGTAAACTACAATGATAACAATTACACTTCAAACTTTGGTCCGGCAAACAATGCTACCGTACAAGCAGAGTTACTTGAAAACAGCGGACTTATGGGGCACGTTGATTTTATGGACCCATGGCTGATTGATAATCCTGACCCGAACCATGGAAATTTTTTACAGAACGAAGGAGTGTCCGCACCGTTTAAATCAGTATCGTCTGCCACAAATGATATTAGTACTTCTACTTCATATAAAGGTGTGTTCTTAGGTCTTGATCCATCTCATGGTGCGGCGAATTATTATTCTGTTCGTGCACCATTAATACAAACAATTTCTGTAAACGGACAAAACCATACTTCCTATTTCCAGAACTGGAATCCAACTAATGCACAATTACAGCAGGTTGATCCTAATCCACAAGGTTATGATCAGAAAGCAGTTGTGTTTACCGGTTCAAATGCAACAGTAACTGCAAACTATAAAGCAACACAGCTATCCAACGATGCGTCCGCCTTTTCAGACAACAGCCAGCGTCGGTTAATAGAAACACAATCAGGCGGCGCAACATGGCTTCACATGGTTTATACAAGCATGGGACATGTATGGATTGAGCACTCCAGTGATGATGGCAATTCCTGGATACTTGGCAATAACGGGCAGCCGCTTGACGGCACTACCGGCGGTAAAAATCCTTCTATCGCTTATACTACTTATTCTCCGAATTATAATTATATCGGTGTAGTTTGGCAGCAGCCATACAACTCAACATATCAGATTTGTGGGCAGGTATTTAATCAAAGTATAAGTACATCTATGGTCCCCAGTTACTGGTCGCCTACAACTGGAGTAATATATACAGAGCCATCAGACGCATACAGTGTAAATGCCCTTCCTAATCTTGTCTTAACCGGCACTGCCTTCGGACCATATTTTATAACTTTTGAGAGAAAATCTGCAAGCGGCAGTTGGCAGCCCGGAATAAACTGGTTAGTCGGGCATATTACGAATAGCGGTACCGGGTGGGATGGTACATTCGGCTCCTATCAGCAAAACGGATTAATCAGCGGGACAAATGCCAGCACTACAAATACTCAAATATCCGAAGACCCAGCAGAAAGTGGTTCTAGTGTAATTGCAGTAAATTTTATACGACAACAGGGGTCACCGGGTACTATTTACAGCCATTATCTATATTTATATCAACCTTCGGGAAGTTATTGGGATTATTATCAATATAATGATGGAATGATATCATATAATTCCGCCGTAAATTTAAGTCCATCAATTGTCAATCTTTTTAACGGTTATTACGCTGCCTGTTGGCTGGAATATTCAGATATGACTTATTATTATTATGGTAACCATGTCCGTTATTATTTTGGTTCTAACGGTTCTAATGCACAATCTTGCTCAATAAATCGAGGAGGAAGCAATAGCAGCGGTAGAGGATTTGCTGCTTGGAGCCAGTATGGAACATCCTGGTATAATAAATCTATTCGTTTTGATAACGGTATTCCTGTCACCGGCAGTATTTCTACTTTAAGTACATCAGGCAAGTATGTTCAGGTTGGTAACGGTGCCGCTTCAGGCCTATCGGATATGCATGTATCATCGTTTTATCCTTTTACTGCACCTTATTACTTTAAGACTTCCGGTGCACTCAGTCCATTAAGTAAGTCAAATTCCTTAATGGCGGAAGGCAGAGGATTCACTATCAACAAAGGAGATGCATCTTTTAGTTACCGGTTTGGGGATTTGAATGTAGATGGTAATTATATTGGTTTTGCAGATGTGCCGGATACTTCAGATTTCGGTAATGTTGATGTGTTAAACAATGCTCTTGTTACCGAACCTTTCCGGATAAATGCAAATTCAAAAATCTCTTTCACAGAACGCTCCGGGTTTGCAGATTCTGCTGCAGCAGTAAATGCTCTTGGGAAAAGCGGCTTTATTCATTACAAAATTGAATTAATAGATAACACAACCGGCAATACTCTCGGTACAATAAAGGATATGAATATCACATCCGCCAATTCTTACAGCTTAAAAGATCCTTCATATTCATTGAACACGGAAGGTCTTTCCGGTATAACTGTTAAAGCAAAAATAATAGTCGAGACAAATTTAAATTCAGCAGAAAACAGTCTTGATGAAGCCTCTACACAGTTTCTTCAGAATGATAAAATTCCAGCAGCAATTAGGAATGCATGCAAGAATGTAAGACATTCCAATATTATATTAACTAAAAGTTTTATGGAAGTAAGTGCAAGTATAGCGGCACAGCAAGCTAAAGCCGGCCTGCAGTTGAATTTGCAGGGAACTGATGTACCTAAAACCTATGCACTCACTCAAAACTATCCTAATCCCTTCAATCCTTCGACAACCATTCATTATGAGCTTCCAAATAACGGGTTTGTAACTTTGAAGGTTTATGATGTACTTGGAAATCATGTAAAAACTTTGGTTAATCAATATTAAGCGAAAGGAAGGTATGATATAAATTTCAATGCAGGTAATATTGCAAGCGGGGTTTATCTTTATCGATTGCAATCCGGCAATTTTGTATCAACAAAGAAGATGCTGCTTTTAAAATAAATTTAGGGAGCGCAAGCTCCCTATTTTATAATACAAACTAAATCTCATTCCAATTTCTTTCTTATAATTTCATCAAGATAATAATGAAATTTGTGAGGCAGGTTTTTATACTTAGAGTTAAAATTAATTTTTACTTTTTCAAAATCTCTAATTGTTAATTCGTTCACATCATTTTCAATATTTTTCAGGAACAGCTCAAGCTTACTGTTTACTTTACCGATTATTTCTTCATCTTCGCTGCCTGCAATAATTTTAGCGGCGGCCGCTTGATCATATTCATTTTCCACATAAGTTTTCAAAGCATATCCGCGGAAGTTTTCCGAAATTACCGTCCGGCTTACATCACCTAATTCTTTGGCGGTTTCCATAATGGACGAACGAGAAAACTTTTTAGCACGAAGCGATTCTATAACCAGGTCTTCAAAATTAAATTTACTGTCGCGTACAATTTCTTCCGGCAGGTCCGCTAACTGAATTAATTTTCTTTCTGCGGATTTTGCAAATATTACGGCTCTCTTTATTACTGCTTCAAGTTCTCTAACATTGCCGTTCCAGTCGTTTCTTACAAGTGCATCCGCTGCTGCCTCCGATAATTTAATTTCAATATTTTCTATTTTAAGAAAATGATTTGCCAGTACCGGGATATCGTCCTTCCTTTCTCTTAACGGGGGAAGTTCTATTTTAATAACATTCAGTCTGTAGTACAAATCTTCTCTGAATTTCTTATCTTTTACCGCCGACTCGAGCTTTTGATTTGTAGCTGCAACGATCCTTACATTTGTGTGATAAGTTTTTGAGGAACCGACTTTTTCAAAATCTCCGGTTTGGATTACTCTAAGCAGCTTTACTTGAAAATTCTCGGAAGTCTC
>JBJKQE010000013.1:0-15407 GCA_046705645.1 Ignavibacteriaceae bacterium
CCATAACCGATTCTCATTCTTTCTCTGCCGAATTTTATGCGGAACATTTTATAATCCGCAGTAAAATAACCTTCCGTCTCATCAAAAAATGCCGCAGAAGGATCAAGATTATATTTAAAATTTTGTGCAATATCCGGCCTTAATTTTGCCACTTCCCTATTGCCGAAGACATCTCCATCGGTTCCCCGCAATTCAAAACCAAAATGATCTAAAAATGTTCCCCTTATGTCTCCTCCGATTATACCTAAAGCTGTTGCCAGATTTTGATTTGTTGATTTATTATTTTGAACTATAGCCTCACCTTCACCAAGCAGATTGATAAATAATGAAGATTTATCAGGATTTGCCATATAATAAAGATACTTATTATTCTGAGAAAAGAGTTTATAATCTCCTTTACCAATTAGAGATTGAGAATTATCTAACGTTCCGTATAATTCATATTCAAACTCGACTTTTAAATCATTTAAAATTTTCTTATCCATGCCGTCAAGTTTATCTTCCGAAGCTATCGCTTCTTTTAAATAAGATACAATATCCTTTCTGGGTTTAGGAATTTCAAAAGAATTGTAGTTATGAATTATATGCAAAGCTTCCATTCTTTGCAGAAAATTGTAAACCGAGTTATCAACACTTACGTAATCGTCTTGAGCAAATACTGCCGCTGCAGCAATTAAAAAAATGAAAATTATTTTTTTCAAATTATCTTACCTGTTCCCATTCATTGGAGATTGATTTGTTTTTAAAAAAAACCGAAATACCATTCTTCAGCCACGACCATGAAACACCGTTATAACCGATTTTTCTATATCGTCTCGGGGATTCGTATATACACATATCCCCGGAATATAAAATCTTTCCAATTTTTGTTATGCGCCTAAAAAGATCAAAATCCTCTCCTGCTGCAAGTGATTCGTTGTATCCGCCTACTTCAAAGAAAATACTTTTCCTTACCACCTGGCACTCTCCTCTTCCCATGCCTATGCCAAGACTGTTAAGCAAACGGAAATAAGTATTATAAATTGAGTGGAATAATTTATCGGATAATTTTTCTTCATGAGGGAATACTTTTACTTTGCAAGTCATTGCAGAATAATTACCGGTTATAAATTTATTATTCAAAAAATTAAAAAAAAGATCAACATTTTTAAAAAGTATATCGCCGTTTATAAAAATTAATATCTCACCGTTTGCGTACTTAGCACCTACGTTTCTTCCTTCCGCAATATTTTGTTTAATCTCCGATGAATGAACTTTAACTGTATCGGAGTATTTTACAGCTATATCTATAGTATTATCACGGCTTCCGCCGTCGGATACAATAATTTCACAATCGTATTTTTCCTTTAAACTTCCTTCCTTTAATTGCTTTAGTAAATTAGGAAGAAGTTTTTCTTCATTCAGCGTAGGAATAATAATACTGTACTTCAATTATTTTTTCCTTAGACCTATTTTGAGTTTAATGTATGTTCTTTTTTATAATTAATTTTGAAACCAAATGATCAAGAATTAGTTTCCGGTTTCATCTGCGGGAAAAACAAAACATCTCTAATTGAAGATTGATTTGTAAGGAGCATTACCAGCCTGTCGATACCAATTCCAATTCCTGCAGTCGGCGGCATGCCGTATTCCAATGCTCTTATAAAATCTTCATCAATTTGATGAGCTTCCTCGTCACCTTCTTCTATCATTTTCTTTTGTCCTTCAAATCTTGATTTCTGATCTATCGGATCGTTTAACTCGGAAAAAGCATTACAAATTTCCCTGCCGGCAACATAACCTTCAAACCTCTCGACTACGCCTTCTTTGCTGCGATGTTTCTTTGCCAAAGGTGAAAGTTCTACCGGATAATCCATAACAAAAGTCGGTTGAATTAATTCAGGCTGAACGGCCGCGCTGAATATTTCATCAATAAGCTTCCCTTTTGTTTCAAGATGTTCAACACTTATATTAAGTTTTTTAGCGACTTCCTTTAGCTCAGAGACCTGAGCCGAAAGAACATTGATATCGGCTTTTTCTTTTATCGCCTCCACCATTGAAATTCTTTCCCATTTAGCAAAAAAATTAATTTTGCTGCCTTCATAAATAAAATCAAGAGTATTAAAAACTTTTATGCAAATGTTATGCAGCATCTTTTCTACAAACTGCATCATCCACTCGTAATCTTTATATGGTACATAAAGTTCCATCATAGTAAATTCGGGATTATGCGCCCGGTCCATTCCTTCATTTCTAAAATCCTTGGAAATCTCGTACACGCCGTTAAAACCGCCGACAATTAATCTTTTAAGATATAATTCGTCTGCAATTCTTAAATACAGGGTAGTATCCAGAGTGTTGTGATGAGTTGTAAACGGCCTGGCTGCAGCACCTCCATATAAAGGCTGTAAAATTGGTGTTTCTACCTCGAGGTATCCGCTGGAGTTTAAGTAATCTCGTATTTCGGAAATTATTTTACTTCGTTTTATAAAGACATCTTTAATTTCAGGATTGACAACAAGATCGACATATCTTTGCCTGTAACGAAGTTCTTTATCGGCGAATTGATCATGTATAACTTTATTGCCCTGCTCATCAACGGTTTCTTTGGCAATCGGTAAAGGCCTTAAAGTTTTTGAAAGCAAAAGCATTGATGTAACGTGAAGTGAAATTTCACCCGTTTTAGTTTTAAATACAAATCCCTCAACTCCTATAATATCACCTATATCCAGTAATTTAAATGCATCATAAGATTCTCCGATATCATCTTTCCTAAGGTAAATTTGAATCCGGCCTTTTTCATCCTGAAGATGTGCGAATGAAGCTTTTCCCATTCTTCTAATCGCCATTATGCGGCCGGCAATCCTTACCGTCCTTTTTTCATCATCCTTAAAGTTATTTTTAATATCTTCCGAGTTAGAATTTATTTCGTAAGAATATGCAAAAGGTTCAAAACCTTTTTTCTTTAATTCTTCCAATTCTTCATATCTTCGTTTTATCAGAACATTTATATCTTGAATATTATTATCCACTAAGCCTCCGTTTATTTTCTTTTAAAGTTCGCAAGACGCAAACACACTAAATCTTGAATATTTTCCGCCAGTTTAACCGGCACATTGAAATTATTACAAATTATTGAAAACGCCACCGGTTCATTATCCCCTGTGAATACATATCCGGAAAGACTTCTTACACCTTCCAAAAATCCTGTTTTAGCCCTTACATTACCTTGTGCTTTAGTATTTTGAAGTCTGTCTCCCAGGCTTCCGTCAACTCCGGCAATTGGCAATGAATTATAAAAGGGAATAAAATATTTACTTTTAAACATGTAACTTAAAACAGAAACAATCTGACGCGGAGTGACTAAATCAAGTCTTGAAAGTCCGCTGCCGTCCACGATGTTCATGCTTCCCGGATTTATTCCCATTTCTTTAAATACATTATCTTCGGCTTTAAGTCCTTTGGCAACACTTCCGAACCCGCCTGTTTCCAAACCAATTGTTTTTAATAGCTGTTCTGCAAAAAAATTCTGACTATTCTTATTTATCACCTTAACTATTTCTTTTAACGGCGGAGAATATTGAGTAAAAAGTTTTTTCATTTTAGAATAATCAAGCGCAGTCGTCATATCATTAATATCAATAGGATAGCCGTCAATTACAATTCCTTTTTTTCTCAAAACATCTTTAAGTACAACCATTGAAAACTGCGTAGGATTATTTACCGTTACATAAGTTTTTACGGAATCGGAATTATCCCTTATAGTACCGAAGACGGTAATTACATTAGTTCCCAATTCCCTATAAGCATTTATTGAAGTGGCGGAATCTTTCGGAACGACGACTACTTTATTCACAATTATTGTGTATTTAGTATCCGGCGTAACCTCAATTTGCGGCTGATGCTTCTTTTTATTTACGGTAATAACCAGATCAACGCAATTATCATTAAATGAAATAGCATCGGAAGGAGCGGCAAACCATTCGCTTTCATAATCCCATCTCCAGCCGGTACCTAACCCGATTTCATCAAATGCATTATCATCGCCGATTACATTTCCCGAGATTTCATCAATACCTTTATTAAGCAGTGAATCCGCCCAATCATTATAAACCTTAAACATATCACCGCCGTAAAATCTTCCGGAAATAGTCGGATCGCCTCTGCCTTGTATGACCAGATCACCTTTCAATATATTTCCGTCTACGGTGCCATTTAAATAAACATTCGTTTTAAATTGATAATCACTCCCGAGAATAACCAGACCGGCAGCGGTAGTAAATAATTTTAAATTTGAAGCAGGTATAAAAAGTTTGTCTTCATTTCTTTTGTAAAAATATTCGCCTGTTTCCAAAGATTGAATTACCACTCCCCACTCTGCATTACTGAAATTCGGATCATTGAATATGTCATTCATTTGAGACCAGAACTCATTAATTGTGTTGTAAGCAAACTTAGCGGAAGTATCTTTACTTAACTCTTGTGAAAATACACTTAAGCAAAGAAAAAATAAAAATATAAATATAAAAGAAATCTTAGCCGCCATATATTTTAATAACTCCGGAAACTTCCTTAGGTGTAAGTTTTCTGTATGAACCAACCGGTAAATCGGCATAAATACCGGCATAGCTTTTTCTGTTTAATGAAATTACGTTGTAGCTTAATGAGCCGAACATATTTTTAACAAAATGATTTCTGCCTTCAATTGCAGTGACTATAACATTCTTCCGGTTATTCATTTTTGGAAATATTATTTTATTAAAATTTCCTTTTTGATTATTAAGATAGACACCCTTAATCAACTTTAATTTATCTTCATCCGAAAGTTCCCTATCCAGTTTAACTTCATATTCTCTCGGTACATTATTGCTCGGATGTGTTAATAAATTTGAAAATTCACCGTCATTTGTAAGCAGTAAAACGCCTGTAGTATTATAATCAAGTCTTCCTATAGGAAAGATTTTTTCTTTAGTCTTAATTAAATCGATAACTGTCTTCCTATTTTTTTCATCTTTGGTTGTTGTTACAACACCTTTAGGCTTATTTAATAAAAAATAAATTAGCTTTTTCTGAGCTAATTTTTCACCGTCTACAGACACAACATCTTTCGCCGGATCTACTTTAAAAGATAATTCTAAAATAATTTTATCATTTACGGAAACTCTTCCCTGTAGAATATATTCTTCGGCTTTCCTCCTAGAAGCGATCCCGCAATCTGAGATAAACTTGTTTAACCTAACCATCATCGTCCGGTTCTTCGTTAGTTTCATTCTCAACGGATTCTTCAAGCAAATTCATGAGAATTTTTTGCTTTTGCTCAATAAAATCCTCGTCCTTCATAATCTCTTCAATTTCTCTTGGTTTCGGCAGATCGCTTAATTTGTTTAGCCCGAAGTATTTTAAAAACTCATCTGTAGTTCCGTACAAAAGCGGTCGGCCAATAGTCTCCGCCCTGCCGGTTATGGTAATCAATACCTTATCGAGCAATGTGCTTAATATATAATCGGAATTTACACCTCTTATCGTCTCGATTTCCGGCTTTGTTATCGGCTGTTTGTAAGCAATTATAGCAAGCGTTTCAACTGCCGCCTGGCTTAATCTTCTTTTACTTTTCTCCGAAGAAAGATAACCGACATATTTTGCATACTCCGGTTTTGTTCCGAATAGATATCCGCCGGCGATTTTCAATATACGAAATGAGATATCTTTTTCATCATACATTTTATTTAATTCTTCTACACAAGATTCAATATCATCATTAGAGATCTGTATATCTTCACCGTCTATACCCTTTATAGCCCGGATGATTTCCGCGGAATTTATAGATTCATCTGAAGAAAATATTAATGATTCTATAATTGATTTGTAAATACTATCCATTTTTTAATTTCAATAGTATAAAGTCGTTAAAATTGGGTGACTCTTTAATTCCAATCATGCCCATCTTAGTTAATTCGAGCAGTGCAACAAAAGTAATTACTATACGGATTTTTTCATTCATGTCTTCAACAAGAGATAGAAAGCTTAATTCGGCAGCCTTTTCCAATTTATCCATTATATAAGCAATCTGTTCATCTATCGATATATTTATTTTATTTATCTCGTGAAAAACCTGCGGTTTTATATTATCAATAGCATTTTTAAATGCTTTAGCTATATCGAAAATTGTAACATTCTTCAGCAATACTTCAAATTCGGGCGGGGATTCCTTTTCATCCCCTGTAAAATTGCCGCGATAATTTACTTTCCTCTGGTTCGATTCAAAGAACGATAACTCTTCTGACATTTCCTTGTATCTTTTATACTCCAGCAATGCTTCAATTAATTCAGACCTCGGATCAATCTCTTCTCCTTTTTCATCAATCTCACGGGGCAAAAGCATCCTTACTTTTATATGCATTAAAGTAGAAGCCATTAAGATGAAATCGCCGGCAACTTCGAGGTCAAGTAATTTTATCAAGTTAACATATTCCAAAAATTCTTTGGTAATTTTTGATATGGGGATATCATAAATATTTAATTCATCACGTTTAATGAAAAATAGGAGAAGATCCAACGGACCTTCGAATTGCTCTAATTTAATTTTGTACAATGTTATCCCAGCTTCATTTTATTTCTAACTTCCTGCATTGTCTTTTCGGCAGCTGCCCCGGCTCTTTTTTCACCGTCAATTAAAATATCTTCAACTTCATTTTTTCTTTGCTCGAAATAATTTCTTTTTTCAATAATCGGAGCCAGCATTTCCGAGATTTTATTTGAACATTTTAATTTACAATCTACGCATCCAAGCGCACCCGACCGGCAACCTTCATTTATTTCCGGAATTTCCGACGGATTAAATTTTTTATGATATTGAAATACTAAACATATATCCGGATTTCCCGGATCTCCTTTTCTAATTTTATTTGGATCCGTTACCGCTTTTTTTAATTTTGCTTTTACGACTTCAGGCCCATCCGAAAGCAGAATAGTATTATTAAGAGATTTACTCATTTTTGCATTCCCATCGAGACCGGGTAATCTTGCAAAAGGAGTTAGTAACGGTTCCGGTTCCGGGAATACATTGCCGTATTGATTATTAAATTTTCTGGCTATTTCTCTTGATATTTCTACATGAGGCACCTGGTCTTCACCGACAGGAACAGCTTCACCTTTATAAAGCAATATATCTGCAGTTTGCAGCACTGGATAACCCAAATGTCCGTATATTATCTGTTCAATATTTAAATCTCTTATTTGATCTTTTAATGTGGGATTTCTTTCTAATCTATTAACCGTTATCAACATGCTGAAAATCAGATTTAATTCCGTATGTTCTTTTATTTGCGATTGTCTAAACATAGGGCTTTTTTCGGGATCTAAACCTGTCGCCAGCCAGTCAATAAGCATATCAATTGAATCTTGGTAAATTCCGTCGGTTTCAAGTCTGGTAGTTAATACATGATAATCTGCAATTAAATGATAACTTTCGTACTCATTTTGGAGTTTTATCCAATTTTCCAAAGCACCGACATAATGCCCGATATGTAATTTACCGGTAGGTCTCATTCCGCTTAAAATTCTCTTTTTCTTCATATTAGAATAAAATCAAAATAATTAAAGTGAAAAATAATAATAATCTATATTAATTCCCCGATACTTAAAAAATGAGAGTGCCTTAATTTTCATATCCAAGTCATGATTCGACTCCGCTCATCATGACATCCATTAGCGAAAATAATAATTAAAACTAAGACACCGCTTAAAAAACCAATTGTTCATTACTCTAACAGACGATTTAATAATTTTCCGATAAAATAATTGAACATATTATTTAAATGTAAAACATTAATAAGCTTTGAAAAAATTTTAGAAAGAATTTAAGCAAGGTACAAATAAGGTTTCCATTTTTCGTCAATTTTACCAACGACATTTTTAATAAACATGATATGGCTTGGTTTAAATGGCCTGTTAAGCAGCAGCATGTCAGCTTCCTCGGGGCTACGGTCGCCTTTTTTATTATTGCAAATTGTACAAGCGCAAACTAAATTTTCCCAGGAGTCACTCCCTCCCCTTGATTTAGGAATAATATGATCTATAGTTAACGGCAAATCACTTCTTCCGCAATATGCACATTTATATGAATCACGACGAAGTATATTTTTCCTGGTAAGAACAACCTTTTTATAAGGAACACTGATGAAATGATTTAATTTAATTATACTCGGCCAAGGATAACTTTGAGCGATGCTGCGTATTTCTTTTCTTTTATCGTTTAGGACCATTTCCGCCTTACCGAGATAAATTAGAATTACAGCTTTCTTTATATTGCAAACTGTTAAAGGTTCATAACTTTGATTAAGAATTAATACCTTTGCATTAAGTTTCCCGTTAACTCTTTTTACAGTTTCGAAATCAACCTCCGGTAGTATCTTTTTTATTCTGTCGAATGTAAGAAATTCTAATAATTATTCTAGCAATAAATAATAAGATTGCAAATATCAAGGCATATAACCACAAATTGCGCGGTATTATTTCCTTGTACATCAATATTACAATTATTATAACAACAGCCAAAGACCCGTAATTAAAATTATCAAAGAATTTCTTTGATATCATAAAAAAAGTTGTTTAAGTTTTTATAAATTTTTTTAATTAAAGATTTAATTAATTTAATGCCGAATTTTAAAAATCTTCAATATTTAAGTATTTAATATAAATAATTGAGATAGGATTTTCCAACTAATAAAAATAGGGTGCTTTTTAATTTACCGAAATTATTGGAGCATTACTCGGGAGTTAAATCCGTTTGGGATAACAATTTAATTGCATTTGTTTTGGTAAAAAGATTTACATGCAGAAGGCAGAATTGAAATATGTTTTAAGCAATAAAATTAGGTTATTAACTGAAGTTACGCAATTGTCATGCTGAACTTTGCCAAAGGCATTCCTTTGGAAGATTCAGCATCTATAAATGTTGAAAAAATGAAGATTCCGAATCCCGCCAAAGGACGGACAGGCAAGTTCGGAATGACAAAAGATACTTTTTATTAATTGTACGTAACTTCAGTTATTAATAGTAATGGCCACGGCTAAAGCGGAATACCGTTTCCATCCAATTCTTTATAAATAATAGCGACGCATGTAACATAATCACGTGAATGGCTCATTGAAATCTTTAAGTTCTTTCCGTTGGTAAGCGACTCACTTAAATCTCCTTTAAGTTTAACCAAAGGCATACCGTTAGGCTCGTTATAAATTTCTATATCCTGCCACCCAATTTCCTTATTCCATCCGGTAGTCAGCGCTTTGAATACTGCTTCCTTTGCGGCAAACCTTGCTGCAAGATGCTGATATTTGTTAAACTTAGCCATGCAGTATTCCAGTTCTTTAGCTGTGTAAACTTTATTTAAAAAATGCTCACCGTATTTTTCAACGCTGTCTTTAATCCTGTCAATCTCAATAATATCTATTCCTATCCCGAATACCATTTAGTTACTGCCTCTTTCCAAATAAGACTTTCATTTAATTAATAACCTTCTGCCAGTCCGGTTCCTCTCGGATCCGCTGCGCCGTATATTATATGATCTTTATTATCAATTAAAATTCCTTCCGCGTCGCCTAAAGTTCTTTCCCTGCCGATTTTGTAACCCATTTTTATCAGATCATTTTTTACATCCAGGGGCAACCCGAATTTTTCATAATAAACTTCATCCGGCAGCCATTGATCATGGATCCTGGGCATATCTATTGCCTGCTGAATATTCATATGAAAATCAATACAGTTCATTATTACCTGCAGTACTACCGTAATAATTGTTGATCCGCCCGGAGAGCCAATGACAATATAAGGTTTTTTATTTTGAAGAACTATTGTCGGGGTCATGGAGCTAAGCATTCTTTTTTGAGGCTGAATTGAGTTTGCCTCGCTGCCCAGCAGGCCAAATTGATTCGGAACTCCCGGCTTCGCACTGAAATCATCCATCTCATTATTAAGTAAAAATCCCGCACCTTCAACCACGATTTTTGATCCGTAGGCTGAGTTTAAGGTTGTAGTTGTACTTACCGCATTACCATATTTATCATAGACAGAATAGTGCGTCGTTTCCTTACTTTCCTGATATTTTAACGGATCACCATAGGAAATATCTTTTGCAGGAGTTGCATAATTACTTTTTATTTTATCATAAATTGATTCAGCATATTTTTTGGAAATTAAACCTTTCTCCGGGACAGGGTAAAAATCCGGATCTCCAAGATATTTGGTTCTGTCGGCATAAGTATATTTCATTGCTTCAACTAAATCATGAATGTACGCGCTGCTGCCCCAATCTTGAGATGTAAAATGATAATTTTCCAAAATGTTTAATAATTCGACCAATGCAATGCCGCCTGAACTTGGAGGAGGCATGGATACAATTTCATATCCCCTGTAATTCCCTAAAACCGGCTTTCTTTCAACAGGTTTATATTTATCGAGGTCTTCCTGCGAAATATATCCGCCTAATTTTTTTATTTCTTTTGTGAATAGCTCAGCAACCTTACCCTTATAAAAACCGTCTGTTCCTTTATCGCGAATAAGCTTTAATGTTTTAGCTAAATCGGGCTGTTTAAATACATCGCCTTCTTTGTAAGGAACACCGTCCTTTGTAAACTTTTTATATGACCCGGGATATTTTTTAAATACATTTATATGCTCTTTAATAGATTCGGCCGTAGCATAATCCAGTTTAAATCCGTTTTCAGCCAGATCAATTGCCGGCTGAATAACTTCCGAAAGCTTCATAGTTCCGTACTTTTTCAAAGCATATATCATTCCGGCTACACTTCCCGGAACACCTACTGAAGTAGCGCCCTGCTGACTTAGTTCAGGATTAAAATTACCTTTCTTGTCTAAAAACATGTCACGGTATGCTGTTAAAGGAGCCTTCTCTCTATAGTCAATGGTAGTATTTTTTCCGCTGTTTAAATGAATGACCATAAATCCCCCGCCTCCGATATTGCCGGCATACGGATATGTAACGGCAAGTGCAAAGCCTGCTGCTACAGCGGCATCCACCGCATTTCCTCCCTTTTTTAAAATTTCTATACCTACTTTGGTAGCCAGGCTGCTGGAGCTTACAACCATTCCGTTTTTAGCTCTGACGGGATTTTTAGAGGCCGGATAAATTATATTCGAATAAGATAAAATTAATAATGTAAGAACCAGCGGCGTATTAAAACAGATGAATTTTCGCATCAACTTTTAATCCTTCTTTCTTTAGCTGCTCTAATAGAAGTTTTGTGAGTTCATCGACCTGCTTAATAGATTGAGATAAGTTTGTATAAAGCTTTTTATCGTACATTATTCTGCCTAAATTATTCTTCTGGTCCTTAATCTCATTAGAAAATTCATTCAGCTTAGTCATTAAAGAATCCGTTTTGCTTAAAACATTCGACGCTTCTTTAATCGAATTGGAAATTTCTTCTTGATTATTCTTAAAGAAATTTTTGGCTTCATCCGTTAATTCCACACTGTTGGAGGCTAACTTATTAATATTGGTTCTATTTTCATCAATCATCAAATTTAATTTAAGTGTCAGCTTACTCAAATTTTCCAGAGACATTTTAACGTTTTCATTTAACTTTTTATCGGTCAAATAGTTATTAAGCGAACTCAATGTGACTTTCACATCTTTCAACGTAGAAATCAAATCATCCTGCATTGAGCCGACAAGCGACATTACGGCCGGAATATCTGCGTTAAAGCTTCCTTTTTGTATTTTGTCATAATCTAGCGGGTATCCGGAAATACCGGGTTTAATATCTATCTTTTTACCTCCCATCAAATCAACCATAGATATGTTGAACTTTGCATCTTGTCTTAAATTAACATCATTGGATATGGATGCCTTTACTAAAACTTCATTTGCTTTAATTTCAATATCCTGCACATTGCCTTTTCTAACCCCGTTTACTGTAACATAATCACCGACTTCAAGTCCTGAGGCATTGCCGAATTCTATTTCCAATGTTTTTTCATTTGATGTAAAGCTGAAATTTTTAGCCCAGCCGAGTATCCATAAAAAAATTATTAGGGATATTATAACAGTTATCCCTACTTTTATTTCAGTCTTTCTTTGGTCTTTCATGGTGATATTTGCTTTTTAAAATTTTCGAAAGATTTTTATATTCTCTTTTATCTATTACGCTGTCGCTGAGTGCTACTTTTAATGAATCCACAAAGCGACCTATAGGTTGATCGGAAATATTTTTAAAGGATTTTAAATTCTTAATATAATTTGAAATTAATACCTTCAACGAATCTTTTTCCGGTGATTCTTTTATGTAATTCAGATCTTTGTTAATCTGATTAATTATTAGACTTTTACTCGGATTAAATATAACCTCGTTAAATTTATTATTGACAATATACAAAACAGCAGCGGTAACAATTGTCAGTATAATAATCGTTTGTACAAAACACCCTTTTTTCATTTTTTATTCGGATGAAAGTTTTTCTATTAATACCTTCTTAATTCTTTTATTTAAAACTTCCTTAACCGTAAATTTATAATTTTCCAATTGAAAAGAATAGCCTTCTTTCGGAATATGGCCGGCATAATTTAATACCAAACCGCCTAATGTTTCAAATTCTCCTTCGCTTACGGGAAGATCCGCATTTAAAAGTTCATTTACGTCATCAACGGAAATTTTACCCAGTACAAGATAACTATTTTCGGCTAATTTTGTTACCGGAATTTCTTCTTTATCATATTCATCCCTAATCTCTCCGATAATTTCTTCTATTATATCTTCGAGTGTAATCAGCCCGGCAGTTCCGCCGTATTCATCCACTACAATTGCCTGATGCATTTTTTTCTCCTGGAATTCACGCATCAAATCATCAATTCTTTTAGTTTCGGGAATGAACAATACTTTTCTTGCAATTTTAGCTAATGATAAATTTCTGCGTAAAGTTTCGTTCATCAAAAACGGCAAAATATCTTTTGCATAAATAATTCCTATAATTTTGTCCAGATTATTTTCATACAAAGGAATTCTGCTGTGACCCGATGAGGTAACAATCTTAAGTATCGTTTCAAAATCCGAATCAATGGAAACGCAAACCATATCTACTCTCGGCGTCATAATTTCATGAACAAGAACTTTCCGGAAACCGACTATTCCGTTTATTAATCCGTGCTCCTCTTCTATAATTGCTCCCCTCTCATGACTTAAATCCGCTAATTCCGAAATTTCATCAGACGACATGGCCGATTTTGTTTTATCAAACTTTATTTTCGAAACCATCATTTTAATTATCTCGGTTAAAGTTTCCGAAACAGGATAAAAAACAACGCTGATCCAGAACAACGGAATTGAAATAACTTTAGCAAAAGATAACGGCTTTTTAGTCGCCCATACTTTAGGAATCAGGTCGCCGAAAATTACAATTAAAATAGTAAGTATGATTATTTGTGCAGTTAAGACAAAATTTAAAGAAAGGTTTGAAAATCCGGCATAATCCACCGCCAATGAAACAGCAACAATTGAAGCTGCTACATTGACGATGGTATTACCTATCAATATTGTAACTAAAAGCCTTCTTGGATGTTCGAGCAGTTGAAATATATATCTTTCGATGAGTGGGTTTCGAGAAAAACTGTCTTTCAGTTTTCTTTTATCCAAAGAAAACAAAGCAACTTCCGAACCTGAAAAAAATGCAGATAAAAAAAATAAAATTAAAAGTAAAAGAAGTTTATAATGCCAATCTATATCCAAAAATTGCTTTTATCCCGAAATGTTATACATAATTGATTAAAATGGAAGATCCTCATTTTCTTCAGTTTGTATACCCGAATCAGTTAATTCCCCGGCTGCAGAATTATTTCCCTCATAAACGGACGAATCTCCTCCGCCTGTTGTTTCCAAGGGAATCAATTTTTCGGCAACGACATCTGTTGAATATCGTTTTATGCCTTCCTTATCGGTATAATCTCTTTTAGTTAATCTCCCCTCTATATAAAACTTTTTGCCCTTTTTTAAATTTTCCTTATAATAGTCCGAAAGATTGAATGCAACAATATTATGCCATGTGGTTTCGTTCAGCCAGTTGCCGTCCTTGCCTTTATAGCTGTTCGTCGTTGCCATCGTAAAGCTGGTAACGGAAACATTACTGGTAGTAAACCGGGTTTCCGCATCCCTTCCGAGATTTCCGATCAGCATAATTTTATTAAGTGAAAAAGCCATCTTACCTCCCTTGATTATGATTTATGTAAATGTGTTTTAATTTAATCATTCTTTGGAATAAATTCTATTAAACGGCAAAAATTATTAAAAAAAAATTAAACAAATATTTTAGTTAGTTTGTATCTTTATTTTCTCTAAACGATGTCATGGCGGGCTGAGTCGAGCCTTAACTTCCTTTAATTAAATTAAATCCCTCCACTTCGCTCGCTATGAAAAAAAATAATTTTCAAATTATAAGCAAATTACGACACTACCACAGCTTTAATTACTCCGAAGTGTAAATTTTAAATAATCCAATTTTGTCCGGGTCATCATTCAAAAAATTAATTAAGATTAATTTTGTTTGGTAACGATCCAGGCATCTTTGAATTCATTCATTTTCCATAATTGATTTCTCATACTTTCAGCATCCTCATGCGAAGAATAATGAGTTGAAAGCTGAACAACATATAAATTGATATCCGGGTTAAATGAAACTTTCATTTCATCTTGAATTTTATCCTTATTATTTGTGACGAATTCATCGGCCCGGTCTTTTGAACTGAATGCACCGACCTGAATTACGTAATAAGTATAAGAAATGTGCTGCGATTCATCGTTCTGCTGAACATTCTGCTTCTCGGTTGTCTTCTCCGGCTGGGGGGTTTTTATCTCGTCAAAAACATACACAGAATCTTTTTTATTATTTTGTGATGTTTCATTCTTAGTATTTTCGGTCGTCTTTTGAGTAGCCGAACATGCAGCTAATAAAAATGACAATAAACCCGCCAATATAAGGTGGTATCTTTTATGATTCATATAATCAACCTGTAATCTTGTTAAAATTTATGTGGTTATATTATTTTTTTATAAAGTTTATTTAATCTGTCGCCGTAATTAAATAAAAAATATAATATTAAAAAAAGATATATTTTATCACCATAAAAAATTTTCCGCTCTTTTGATTCAAATCAATATTTACGGCAGTGTCCTAATTTGCTAAAACTTTTAACTAATAAACCATCCCTCGTCTCTTCCTGCGGCAGACAGATCCGCTCGCCCCTCGACTTCGCTCGCCCCTCGACTTCGCTCGGGATGACAATTTAAATACATTTGTCATGGTGAATATTATGATAAAGTCAAGCTGTTTTTAACTGAGTTGGATTTATTGATTTATAATTATTTGTAAATGCAACTCCAGAATTAATAACAGCAAAAATTATTTTAAGTAATTTATT
>JBJKQE010000014.1:0-8327 GCA_046705645.1 Ignavibacteriaceae bacterium
AACAATTTTACTAATAATCCGATAGGTGTTATTGCAAAATAAAACAAAATTGTTAAAATTACTCGGGTCATTATCCAGCCGAGAATGATTGATAATGACATCCAAATTTTATTAACCGGTTTTAAAATTTGTGGAATAACTAAACCGATTATAATCAGCAAGATTCCAAGAGATCCGATATAAATAAAAAAACTTTTTTCAGTAATGAATAATAATACTGCAACTAAAAGAGAAGCAATTCCAATGGTTAAACCAAATTTTCTTAAATCCTTCTTTGATTCCTTAATTTCTTTTATTTCGTCTAATATCATAAATATAAATTGAGTTAGTTAATCAAGCACAAATTCTTTTTTCCAATCCGAATCATTTAAAAACTGTTTTTGCTCATCCTTATTAAGCAGATAATTACCAATGATAAGATGGTCCATATCTGTCCTCATAAAGCATTTGTATGCTTCTTCCGGCGTGCATACAATCGGTTCGCCTCTCACATTGAATGAAGTATTTATAACAACTGCATAGCCATATTTGTTTTTAAATTCGGATATTAAATTATAAAACAACGGATTGGTTTCTTTATGCACGGTTTGAATTCTTGCCGAATAATCTATATGAGTCACTGCGGGAATATCAGATCTTGCAACATTTAGTTTCTCTATACCGAAGAGTGATTGTTCCTTTTCACTCATAGCTTTCCGTCTTTTTTCTTTCACATCAGCAACCAATAACATATAAGGACTTTTGGTTTTAATCTCAAAATAATCTGAAACATTTTCAGCCAAAACTGAAGGAGCAAAGGGCCGGAAGCTTTCTCTAAATTTTATTTTCACATTCATAACTTCCTGCATTTTAGGAGAGCGAGCATCTCCAATAATCGATCTGGCTCCAAGTGCTCTTGGTCCAAATTCCATTCTTCCCTGAAACCAGCCGATAACTTTTTCCTGCGCAATTAAATCTGCTGCGGTTTCAGGAATTTTATCCTGATCAATTTTATGATAAACTATACCATCTCTTTTTAAAAAATCTAATATTCTATCATTACTAAATTCTGGCCCAAGGTAGGAACCGTGCTGTGCATCTTCTTTTTCATGTACAATTCTTGGATTTTTAAAATACTTATACCACCCGGCTAAAGCAGCACCTAACGCTCCTCCTGCATCGCCTGCAGCTGGCTGAATCCAAATATTCTCGAATGGTCCTTCACGTAGTAATTTACCATTTGCTACACAGTTTAAAGCTACTCCACCAGCAAGTGTAAGATTTTTCATCCCGGTTTCTTTATAAACATATCTGCCGATCTTTAAAACTATTTCTTCAGTTACATCCTGCAGAGATCTTGCCAGATCCATTTCTCTTTGAGTAAGCTTTGATTCGGGTTTTCTGGGTTTCCCACCGAAAAGATTATTAAACTTTTCATTCGTCATTGTAAGTCCGGCACAGTAATTAAAATATTTCATATTCAATTTAAATGAACCGTCTTCTTTAACATCTATTAATTCACGTAATATTAATTCTTTATATTTCGGTTCCCCGTAAGGTGCAAGCCCCATTACCTTGTATTCACCCGAGTTGACTTTGAATCCTGTATAATATGTAAATGCAGAATAAAGTAAACCCAATGAATGCGGAAATTTTATTTCTTCAAGAATATCAAAACTATTTCCCTTTCCTACACCGTAACTTGTGGTAGTCCATTCACCTACTCCATCCATTGTTAAAATTGCGGCTTCTTGAAAAGGTGAAGGATAAAAAGCCGAAGCGGCATGAGATTCATGATGTTCGGGAAATATTATTTTCCCATTAAAAGATAATTCCTTCTGAATAAAATCTTTTAACCATAATTTTTGTTTAATCCAAAGAGGCATTGCTTTAATAAATGATTTAATACCTATTGGAGAGTACGTAATGTAGGTTTCAAGAAGGCGTTCAAATTTTAGAAATGGTTTATCATAAAACGCAACAAGCTCTATTTGAGAAACGGTAATGCCTGCATATTCCAAGCAGAATTTAATTGCGTTGGCAGGAAAATTATAATCGTGTTTCTTCCTAGTAAATCTTTCTTCTTGTGCGGCAGCGATTATTTTCCCATCTTCAACAAGGCAGGCAGCACTATCATGATAAAAGGCTGATATTCCTAATATATACATTAAAAAAGTGAACTAATCTATTATTAAATATTTATTCACTAAAATATACAGAAATAAGAAGCTCAATCAAGGATTGATATTTAAGCTTTTCAAATAAGGAGAAACCCAATCGACATTTGGCGCCATTAATGGAGCAGCTGTCAATCTTCCTCCGAAACCCAGATATCGGAATCCAAATGCATTTGTTTGTGTAACCGGTATTGATCTTAACACCGAACCATTAATAACAATACCGAATTTTTGAGCGAGTTTTACAGTATAATCTGTAATCGCTTTATGCTCTTTTTGTATCTCCAGGTTTCTTCTAAGGTCATCCTTAACTTTATCAAATGGCTGGGCTAATTCTTTTCTAGCGGCTCTTTTACCAATTAGTTTAAATACCGAATATCCGCCATCTATTTTTAGCGGACCGTATATATCTCCCACCTTCATTGAAGCAGCAATACTGCCAATCTCACCATGCATTGTAATCGGGAAATATCCGAATTCGCCGCTGTCTTTCTTCGTCCAGTGCCTTTGAGTGTATGTAAAGGCAAGTTTTTTAATATCGGCTCCTTTTTTTAATTCATTTAAAACTTTATCAATGACCTGTGTATTGTTGTTGAATACCTCAACTATATTTACCTCTTCAGGATAAAAATTATCATGGTTATATCTTCTATAATAATTGTAAAGCTCCTGGTCGCTAATTTTTGCCGAGTCAAGAAATTTATTCTTTAAAATTTGGGCAAGATAATTTTCTCTCCATTCATGCAAATCACTTTGAACAGAAGGCAGGTATTGGAGACCTTCTTTTATACCTTCTCTTGCTAAAAGTTCGTGTTCAATATTTGCTCTTGTTTCAATATTTATTAAACGCATAATAGAAAGAGTATCTGTTTTTACCGAGCTGAAATCTTCCCATGCTAGATCTTCTATAAAACCTTTTAATGTTTTAGGATCATTTTCGAACTTTATATAACTCATCTTTAAAGAATCCGGACCAAATTCTTTTTCTATTTTTTCAACATCTTTTACGTCCAAATAAACCGGGTCATTTTCTTTTACTTTGAATGCTTTTTTCTTTTCCGTAAAGATATAAGATATTTTTCGAGCCAGGCTTCTGAACAGATGAGCATCCGCTTCAACTTTTTGATTTTTAAAGAATTTATCAAAATATTCTCTGTAAAGTTTTTCTTCCTTCCTAGCTCCTATAGTAGCTTTTACAGCCTTAACAGCATCTTCTTTAGTGCCGGTCATAACCTGATTAATTTTATTCGTCAGTCTGAAAATATACCAGCCTTCTTCAGAATATACAGGCTCTGTAAACTGGCCAATCTTTAGAGCGTAAAGCGAATCTTCAACAACCTCATCCATTTGACCGTAGCCAATTTCTCTCGGCTTAAGCTGTTCAGCGGCTTCCGGCCTTGCTGCAAGCAATGAGTCAAATGGTATTCCTATTTTTAGTAAATGATACAATTTTTCAATTTCATTCAGACTGTCTGCAAACAGATAATTTACTTCAAGCTTAGTATTATAGCGCATATAACCCTGAAGTAATTCTTGATCGGAAATTTTTACTTTATCTTTTATTTCTCTTCTGTATAAGGCGTCTCTTACAAACATATCTTCAAGTTTGGAAGAAACGTATTTCATAACCGACAGGGTATCGTATCCAAGATCCTTTGCCTGCGAAGCCCACAACTTTTCTGATATTAATGAATATAAAAATTCCAATTTAAGTGATTGAGTCATTCGTTTTATTTGTTTTCTAAAAAGCGGTGTAAACTCATATCTTTGTAAAAATTCTTCACCTGTTATTTTATCGTCGCCAACAGTAGCAACAATTTTATCTTTAAGATTTTCAAATTTTTCTTCCGTAAGATTCTGCGGAAATACTTTAGAACTGAATAGAATAATAAAAAGTGAAAATAGAATTGGCAGGGTAATTTTCTTCATTTTTTAAGAATATTTTTGTAAAAGTTTTTGTTATTATCAAATAAACATCCCAAAATTATTTCATAAAAAAAAGTGAAAAATTCTGGTTTTATTCGATTATTTTACTAAAAAAGTACTAAAATTTTACATTTATGATAACAAAATAAAATCTGTTAAATTTGCAAAAGTTTTTAGCTTTTTTTGCGGAATAACGATTTTATTTTTAATCTCTCTATTTTAATTGTTATATCAATTATGGCAAGTAAAAACAAGAAACCGGAAAAAAATATTTCAGATAAAGCCTATCCGAAGTGGTTTTATGCTGTACCAATTTTAATACCGATTATATTTTTTATAGTGCTTGAATTAATGTTAAGAGCGTTTAACTATGGAAATGATTATACTTTATTTAAATCTATTTCCAGTTATTATCCTAATAAACTTTTTATAAATCCTCATATTGCACGAAAATATTTTAGCAATTTACAAAATATACCTGCCCCCGTAGATGATGCTTTTGACAAAGTAAAAAAGAGTAATTCATTTCGAATTTTTGTATTAGGCGGCAGCAGTACAGAAGGATTTCCTTTTGTAGCAAATGCATCTTTTCCAAGAGATTTAAAAAGAAGGCTGCAGCTTCTTTATCCTGATAATAAAATCGAAGTTATTAATTGCGGAATGTCTGCTATAAATTCTTATACAGTTCGTGACTTTGTACCTTCAATTATTAAGGAGAAACCGGACCTAATTTTAATTTACATGGGCCACAACGAGTATTATGGCGCATTAGGTGTGGCTTCTTCCGTGTCAGGCGGATATTCCCCCTGGCTTACAAATCTTTATATTAAATTGGAAAATTTTAGAAGCTTTCAATTAATTATAAATAGCATAAGATGGTTTACCGGTTTATTCAAGAGCTCAAATCAACCGGGCGGAACATTAATGGAAAGAATGGTTGGTAATTCGCTTATTCCGCTTAATTCAAAAACGTTTGATTTAGGAGTCGAACAATTTAATGATAACATGACTTCAATACTCAGTATGTTTAAGAATGCCGGAATCCCGGTAATTGTCGGATCTCTAACATGTAATCTCAAGGACATGAAACCATTTGTTTCAAAAAAGGAAAACGGCCTGCCTGCAGCTGATGATATTTATAAGAAAGCCGAAGAGGAATTAAATTCCGGAGATATTGAAAATGCAAAAAAACTTTTCTTAGAAGCAAAAGAATTAGACGAATTAAGATTCCGTGCGCCTCAAATATTTAATGTTATTTTAAAAAAGTTAAGCACAAAGTTTAATGATACTTTTGTAAACATAGATTCCGTATTTCAATCTAAAAGCGAGTACGGAATTGTAGGCTCTAATTTGATTGTTGATCATCTTCATCCGAACATAAACGGATATAAGTTAATGTCTAAGGCTTTTTATCAAGATATGAAAAATGTTAACTTGTTACCGAAAGGGCCGTCAAAAAATTTAAGCGAAACTATGCAAGATAGTATCTTAAATACAGACTTCCCTTTTACTAAACTTGATTCTACAATAGGCAAACTAACCATTGACGTAATTACTGGAACATATCCATTTGTACCCAAAGGGGTACCAAATTATAAGCTATCTAATTTCAAACAAAAAAATTTCATTGATTCTGTAGCATATGATTATATTGAAAGAAAAATAAATCTCGAAGATGCGCATGCAAAAGCTGCTGATTGGTATTTTGCAAAAGGGAATATCAATTTATTTTGCAGTGAAGTAAATGAATTAATTGCCGACAAGCCTTACAATATTGAACCATACGATTATGCAGCAAGAAAATTAATTAAAACCGAACATTTTGAAGAAGCTATTCCGTATCTTATCGGGCTCAATAAATTAAAACCTTCGGCTTTCACCTCTAAATGGCTTGGGCAGATCTATTTAATAAAACAGCAATATTCGGATGCTCTTAATTACTTAGCGGAGTCACTTCAATTTTCAAACACTGATCCTCAGGTTTGGTACAATATTGCAGGAGCTTACTATTATAATCATAATATAGAAGATGCCCTGAGCGCAATAAAAGAATCCTTAAAATTAGATCCCCATAATCCACGAGCAATAAATTTTTACCAGCAGCTGGTAAGAATAAAGTAAAAAGTAATTTACAGAAGATTAATCTTCAGTCTAGACTAAAATCATAAATCGAATTAAATGAACGGATTTTATTATCGGCAAGAATTAATTCTATATTAAAAAAAATCCGGTTGAAAGTTATTCACAATCAACCGGATATAAATATTAAGATAAGTTATTGCTTATGATTACTTCAACAACATCATCTTTTTAACTGCTGAGAAGTTTCCAGTTTTAATTGAGTAGAAATATACTCCACTAGAAAGTCTGCTTGCATCAAATGTAACTTTATAGTTGCCTGCAACCTGCTCTTGATTAACAAGAGTAGCAACTTCCTGCCCTAAGATATTGTAAATTTTTAGAGAAACCATCTGGGATTTAGGAATGCTATAATTAATTACTGTTGACGGGTTAAAAGGATTCGGATAATTCTGAGATAAATTAAATTTATTCGGAATATTGTTATTATCCTTTTTAACAGCAGTAAATGAACTTACTGAATCCTGCACACCAAAAATATTATTGAGTACAATTGGAGCACCAGCTGCAATCGTAAAGAAATGGTTTACACCAAATCCCAAATCATTATCAAGATAAGTACTTCCGCCATTAACTGTATCAACGCCTGGGTAGTCGCAACCGTATTTATATTCAGTATACCCGGACGGAGTACCGGCAGGAAAGACCATTTGTAATGACCAGATATGATCACCTGCGACATCATCTCCGTTCTTTCCGGCATCATTAAGAGCCCACATTGTCTTAGGTGTTCCAACAACGCTATCTGCCGTATCAGCAACAGCCCAGTTTCCACCCCAAGCACCTATAACAGCTATCGAACCTTTTAATCCGACAAAATTTATTTTCGAAGGATCAATTGCTTTACCGGTATGATAGTCTTTCGCATTTCTCATATCTACATGGAAAGTAACAGTTACTGGACTTGTTATTGCAGGCTGAAGAATGGTTATGTTAGGTACATAAGGTCCTAAAGTATCAACAGTATCAGCAGTAAAGTACAGCCATCTGTTTCCGCCGTTTTCATATCCGCCGCCATTACCGAATACAGAATCCGGAAATGCTTTGAATTTCCATGCTGTTGAATCACCTTCCGGACCGGTAAGGGTTAAAGTAGTATAATACTGTCCTTGTACAAATGGATTAGCAGTCATTTTAACTTCACCCTGCAAATCGGTAACAGTATAACCTCCCCAGTTGCTTAATCCCATTATCTGAATAGAATCCTTAGAAGGATCGAATTTACCAACAGCAGTTCCTAAATATGAACTAAGATCGGCAATAAAAGTAACTGTATATAAATGTTTTGGAGCAGTAATAACAACATAGTTACTGTCTCTATTATACCAATATACTGGTAAAGTGGTATCTTTGGAACCTAAAGTAAATGTTCTATTAGGATCGCCTTCCCATCCTCCGTCATCTAAAACGAACTTAAAGTTGAATGTTTTTCCAACGGATGTATCATTAAAAGTTGCAGTAACAGAATAAATAGTATCGCTTGCTCCTTTGGTCATCTTAAAGTGGTAACCCTGCCAGTTTCCACCTGGATCTCCTGCATCTGATTGGAAATCTCCTCTAACTGTAACAGAATCTGTAGCAACTTTAAAAAGACCGTTGAAAGCTGCAGCGCCCATATTTACACGGAATGTTACATTTACCTGGGCTTGTGAATACATCACAAAACCTGCAAGTAGAAGAACAAGAGTAGTAAATAACAATTTTTTCATTTTGGACCTCTTACTTATTTGAGAAATATATGTTAATTAATTATAAGCCTAGTGAAATTGCAATTCTATTAATTGGATCAAAAATCCCGAAAGAAGTATAACTATAATCGATCTTGGCAAAGAAACCGCCAAAGTCATAATGTATACCTATACCGCCTGATAATCCTCCTTTTTGTGATTGATTGATAGCTTGACCGCCTCCTCTGGATAATGAATAAAATCCGCCGCGGATTGAAAATAAATCATTCCAGTTTAATTCTGTGCCGATATTTAGATAAGAAGTTTGGTTACTTGGAATAACTGCATCCGAAGCAACAGTCCATTTCCAGCTATTATTATTTATTATATCATATCCCAAACCAACTGTAAATTGAAGCGGTAATGGCCATGAAGAAGT
>JBJKQE010000015.1:0-2773 GCA_046705645.1 Ignavibacteriaceae bacterium
GGATTTACAGTCCGCCCCGGCTCTCCAACTCCGGCGTCCGCCCGGTTTTATAAACGAGCAACAAATATATTTTTATTTCAAGAAAAATGCAAATGAAAAAATAGCCGGCTTGTTAAAATTTTAAGGAATTGTATATATAACTAAACACTTTTTAATAAAAACCAAAACAAATATAAATTTTGAAAATTCAAAAATTAAGGGTAATAAAAATTACCCGTTTTCTATAAAATAGAAATCATTTTTTTCAATACGAATATTATAAAATTTTAAAAATTTAATAACTTGTAAAGATTTAATATATAATAGATTATATTAATCTTAATTTAAGCTGTAAATATTTATTTTCAATGCTTCCACAACTCCCTATCGAGACTTCTATATTGAATTGCCTCACTGATATGCTGGGATAAAATGTTTTCCGAATTATCCAGATCAGCTATAGTTCTGCTTACTTTTAAAATTCTATCATAAGCCCTGGCAGATAAACCCAGCTTTGTCATGGCCATTTTAAGTAACTCGGATCCAGCCGAATCGAGCTTGCAAAATTGTCTTACTTCTTTAGAACCCATATCTCCATTATTATAAATTTGTTTCAAATTGTTAAATCTTTTTAATTGTATTTTTCTTGCTGCAATAACCCTTTCTCTAATTTTAGCAGATGATTCACTCTTAATATCTGTCGATAATTCTTTGTACTTAACAGCAGGCACTTCAATGTGAATATCAATTCTATCAAGCAGCGGACCGGAGATTCTCGCCATGTATTTCTGTATTTGCGGAAGAGTACAGGTACATTCTTTTGCCGGATCCGTATAATAGCCGCAAGGGCAAGGATTCATTGCAGATGCAAGCATAAAGTTAGCGGGAAATTCAAGTGACATTTTAGAACGGCTGACCGTAACTTTTGAATCTTCCAGCGGCTGCCTTAAAACTTCCAAAACATTTTTTTTGAATTCCGGCAATTCATCCAAAAAAAGAACTCCATGATGCGAAAAAGAGACTTCGCCCGGACGCGGAAACGAACCTCCCCCAACAAGTGCGGCATCCGAAATTGTGTGATGCGGACTTCTGAATGGTCTTTCCGTAATTAATGGCTGATCTTTTGGTAATATTCCTGCAACCGAATGTATCTTAGTTGTTTCCAGAGCCTCATCAAAAGTCATTGGCGGAAGAATAGAAGGTATTCTTTTAGCCAACATTGTTTTTCCCGAACCAGGCGGTCCTATCATTAATATATTATGTGAACCGGCGGCAGCTACTTCAAGAGCTCTTTTTACATTTTCCTGTCCCTTAACATCCGAAAAATCCAAATGATACAAGTTCACCCTGGAAAATAATTCATTTTTATCAGTTTCGGTTTTTTCCTTTTTTATTTCATCATTAAGAAGCTGAACAACTTCCATTAAATTTTCCATTCCGTAAACATCAATGCCATCAACTATAGAAGCCTCATTAGCTGAATCTTTCGGTAAAATAATACGTTTAATTCCATTCCTTTTAGCTTCTACTGCAATCGGCAAAGCGCCTTTAATAGGACGGAGAGTGCCGTCTAAAGAAAGCTCGCCTAAAAAAATTGATTGATCCAGCTTATTGCTTTTTATAATTTCAGTGGCCGTCAGCAAACCAACAGCAATTGGAAGATCAAAAGAACTGCCTTCTTTTTTAATGTCGGCAGGAGCAAGATTAATTGTAATTTTTTTTAGCGGGAAATCATATCCGCTGTTTTTAATTGCAGATGCCACCCTTTCGCGGCTTTCCTTAACTGCATTATCAGGCAGACCGACGATAGTAAAAGATGGAATTTGTTTTTCGACATTAGTTTCAACTTCGACAATGTATGCATCAATCCCCAACGTCGCACTGGAAAATATTTTTGAAAGCATTTCCCCTCTTTAATTTAAATTAAAGAATGATTTAATCTGACTTTAAATTTAAATTATTAACAATAAAAATGTAAACTGATTATAAAAAATTTCAATTATTTTGTAAGGATCATTTTCTTCATTTCAGAATAATTGGGTGTAGAAATTTTATATAAATAAATACCCGAAGGCAGGTCTGTGGCGTCAAAAGAAAATGTATGTACCCCTTGTGATAAATATCCTTTAAATAATCTTGATATTTCCCTGCCTTCGAGATTATATACCGTAATTTCCAATTGGCTATCTTCCATCAAGTCAACAATTATACTGGTCTTGGGATTAAAAGGATTTGGATAATTTTGTTTCACAACAAACGGTTGAATTTCCCCTTGTCCGACTTTTACAGATGATGAATAAGTTATCCCTCCATCATTATTAACTTGTTTTATTCTATAATAAACAACATCATTTCCATTATCAATTCCATCAACAAAACTATAGGTTTTGGAATTGTCGTTGTCTGCCTGAACAGTAAATTCATCAGCAAAAGGCGAATCCCCAATGGATTTTTGTAATACATAATAATTGGCTTGTTTAAAATCTCCCCCGCTCCACTCCAGCTGATAAGCATTACTTAAAGGAAGCAGATTTAATTCGGGAGCTCTCGTATATATCGGAGCATTGGATTTTATGTATTGAATACCCGTCGATGAGATATTCATTTTATCGCTGCCCGAACTAAGATTATCGGAGTTATCAAAGTTGAATTGAGAAACCACAGATGAACTGTCGCTTATAAAATTATTAAAATTCTCATTTGAAGATGAAACTTCTATCGAATTATTAAAGTCGATGAATCTTAATAAATCAATTTCGAAAGTTTTATCACTATCGTTATTTTGAAAGGAAAA
>JBJKQE010000016.1:0-66074 GCA_046705645.1 Ignavibacteriaceae bacterium
TATTCTTATAAATAGAACTGTAAGGGAATCGGAATATGACAAAGTTTTAAATCTGCTTGATAAGTATGGATTAAATAACGGCTGGACACAAGAAATGGAAAGCTTTGAAACCTATAGACCGGATTTTGAGGGCAATAGAGAAAAGCCGTTCTCGTTTTAAGTTTATTCCGGATAAAATAGAATAATTGCCTCCCCTCACACTCACTACCGGCTCGTTTGCTTTTTCAGGATTCATTCCATAAATATCGTATTACGATATATCATGCTTTTCAAAACTAAACTATGTCCAAACAGCTTGAAATTAATATTCAAAAATTAGGAAGCATTTTCCCGGAAATCCAAAGGTTCTTCCATAACCTTTCAATTGAAGTCTCAAAGACAGGCGATTTTACTATTGCTCAGTACCGTGTGCTTTCCTTATTAAATCATTTTGGTAAAATGACGGTCAACGATTTAAAGAAGCATTTAAACATTGCACAAAGCTCGGCAAGCGGAATTGTAGACAGGCTTGAACAAACTGGATTATTAAAGAAAACTACAGGAAGTAATGATAAAAGAATAACACAGCTTGAACTAAGTGCTAAAGCAAAAAAAATTCTTTCCCGGAAGATAGAATCTATGGATAAAGTCTATAGAAAAATATTTGAAAGCTTGAATGAAAAAGATCAGGCGGCTTTTATTAAATCATTTGAAACACTTTTTATGCTGGTGACTAAGATAAAAACAAATTAAATCAGCGGATATAAATTACTTTATAAATAACTTAACGTATCTATAATTATAAAGAAAGCAGAGATTTTACTGATGACTTTAACCGATAAAAAAGAGCGTAATAGAATTCTTTCAGTTTTATTTATAGGCGTATTGATGGGTGCGCTTGATATTGCTATTGTCGGGCCTGCACTGCCTGCAATTCAAAAACAATTCGGACTGGATGAAAGGGCAGTGGCATGGATTTTTGCAGTTTATGTTTTATTCAACCTGGTAGGAACTCCGCTTCTTGCAAAGCTTTCGGATATAATGAGCAGAAGGAAAATTTATATTATAGATGTTGTGCTTTTTGCGGCCGGTTCATTGATAGTGGCAGCATCACCTAATTTTACTATTCTGCTGATAGGACGTTCAATACAGGGATTCGGAGCAGGCGGAATATTTCCGGTTGCAAGTGCAGTTATAGGCGATACTTTTCCCGAAGATAAGCGCGGGGGTGCATTAGGATTAATCGGAGCTGTTTTCGGGATTGCCTTTATTATCGGTCCCGCTATTGCCGGTGTTTTATTAATGCTAAGCTGGCATTGGCTTTTTATTATTAACATACCGATTGCCGTCATAATAATTATAATGAGTTTGCAGATTCTGCCGGATAACATACCTGAACATAAAAAACCTTTTGATTGGAGAGGAATGATATTTCTCGGATTAATTTTAACTGCGCTGGCATACGGATTTAATAGAATTGATTCTTCCAATTTTGTCAGCAGTATTCTATCATTAAATGTTTGGCCTTTCTTAATTTTTGCAATTTTACTTCTGCCTTTATTTGCTTCAAGTGAAAATAAGGCTCACGATCCTATTTTAAGACTAAAGCTATTAACTTCGCGGCAGGTAATACTTGTTAGCGCTATGGCAATTGGTGCGGGTATAAGTGAAGCCGCCGTGGTTTTTGTCCCGCCGCTGCTTGTTTCTACTTTTAAAGTTACAAATTCGCAGGCAAGCTTTATGCTTATACCGATTGTTATTGCAATGGCAATCGGATCACCGCTTGCCGGAAGAATGCTCGATAAAATGGGATCCAAAATCGTACTGATATTAGGAACTATAATATTGGCTTTAGGGATGTTCGGTCTCGCTTATGAGTCTTCCGTACTTTTAACATTTTATGTTTCGGCATTTTTAGTCGGCATTGGAATGGGATTTCTTGTCGGTGCCCCTTTAAGATATATTATGCTTAACGAAGCAAAGGCTTCGGAAAGAGCGTCGGGACAAGGGGCCGTTAGGTTGTTTACGGGAATAGGCCAGTTGTTCGGCGGTGCTTTGGTTGGTGCTGTAGCTTCATCACAGGGCGGCGGCGCATTGGGTCTCCGGAATGCATACTTAATGGTTGGTGTTATTATCGCCTTTCTGGTTATTGTATCGTTTGGGCTGAAAGTACGCTCTGAGGAATTAAAATCAACGGATAAATAGAACGCATATTTTGATGATTTAATAAGATTTATTAGGATTTTTTTTATTATAAAATTAAAAATTTATAAAATGCTGAAATAATTAAATTAGTATATCAAAATTTTCATAAATTTCTTTCATAAATAATCATATCCATCATAATAATCAGTGTTCTATTTTTTAGAAGAATATTACTTTTAATCAGCCTCTAACTTAGTCCTAAGTAATAAAATTGTTAAATCTAATAATTTTATTGACAATCAAATTCCATTTTTTTAGTTTATTGTCCTGAATTGGGTAATTAAAGGCTCTCTTTCCGAAAGTATATTCTTTTTGATTTTTAGTTTGGATATTATTTCTTTAATTCGATGCGGATCAACAGAAAGTATGTAAGTGCTAATGGAGTGAAATATAAAATATACTTACGGTTTTAACATTTGAAATTGATAATATAATGGTACATAAATAATTATTTCCATCTCATCAATAAAATTAAGAAGGAGTTATATTATGAACCTTGTTGAAAGAGCAAAGAACATTATCACTACTCCTAAAACCGAATGGGCTGTAGTCGCTTCGGAAGAACCAAATATTCAACAAATAATGATTAGCTATGTCCTTCCCCTGGCATTAATCCCTGCCGTTGCCAGCATTCTAGGCTGGGGCGTTCTGGGAACTGCTTTTATTAAATCATTTACATGGGGAATTGCAATGGGGCTGGTGCAGTTTATTTCTGCATTTATTACTGTATACTTGGCTGCACTTGTAATTAACTTACTTGCGCCGAATTTCGGTTCGGAAAAGAATATGGGGAGAGCAATTCAGCTGGTTGCATACTCCTATACGCCGTTTTGGGTCGGAGGAATATTAAACATTTTCCCGTTTCTTAGCTGGCTTGGAATGCTCTTCGGACTGTACGGACTTTACTTGATGTATGTCGGTCTTCCGTTTACAATGAAGACTCCTCAAGATAAAAATGTTGTTTATTTAATTGTCTCAATAATTGTCCTTATAATAGCTTATTGGTTAATTGCACTTATATTGACGAGTATTCTGCTTACAATATTCGGACTAAGTTTTATGTCCATGGCCGGAATGCACTAGAATATAATAGTTGAAGAAGTTAAAAAAGAAAAGCTTTACAATTTTTTACTGTTTCTTAAAGGATATAATTTTTTAGACGGGAATAGTTTATTAAAATTATTCCCGTTTATTTTAACCTTTTTCTTTTGTTTTAGAATTAATTTTACTTTTAATATTTATCAATAAAGTTAATATTCCTTATTCTTTTTAACTTTCAACTGTAATTTTTTTCATGTTAATATTAAAACGGGGCAGTTATGAAATTATTTTATGTTTTATTTTCAATTATTATGTTAATTCCGTTAACTCTTTCTGCGGTTACTCCGTTAAAGTTCGATAATTATTTTATTGATAAAACAATGCGTATAGATTATTACCATATAGGTGATGCAAAAACGGAGCTGGTAACTCTCGATCAAATTTATCAGTACGGAATTTGGGCCGGCAGTAAAATGAATTTAATCGATAATTTTAACAACGGAAGATATTTTGTTAAAATTTACGATGATGCATCGGGGAATCTTATTTTTTCAAAGGGATTCGACAGCTACTTTGGCGAATATCAAACAAGTGATGACGCTTTAAATGGTATTAAACGGACTTATTCCGAATCAGCACTTATTCCATATCCTAAACACAAGATTAAATTTGTACTGGAAAAGCGTAACCGTGAAAATAAGCTGGAAGAATTCTTTTCTAAGGAAATCGATCCTACGAGTATCGGAATAATAAAAGATAAAATTATAGATAACTCGGTAAAAATATTTTACGGTTTAAAGTCGGGTGATCCTCACACTAAAGTTGACATTGCAATTCTGGGAGAAGGTTATACTTTAAAAGAGGAAAAAAAGTTTGAGTCGGATTTTAAAAGATTCACCAAAATATTTTTGAATCAAGAACCTTATAAATCGTATAAAAATAATTTTAATATTTATGGAGTATTCAAACCATCTGAAGAAAGCGGTGTTGATGAACCGACGCATGGTGTTTATAAAAACACAGCTTTAAGCTGTTCTTTCAATTCACTCGGTTCCGAAAGATATATGCTGACGGAAGATAACAAGGCTTTGCGAAGCATTGCTTCTCATGTGCCTTACGATGCAATTTATATTATGGTAAATACTAAACGCTACGGGGGCGGAGGAATTTATAATTTATATTGTACATTTGTTACCGATAACCAGTGGAGCGAATACATATTTCTTCATGAATTCGGACATTCGTTTGCGGGCTTAGCTGATGAATATTATTCGTCTGATGTTGCTTACAATGACTTTTACCCAAAAGGAGTTGAGCCGGTCGAACCTAACATTACGGCACTACTCGACTCAAATAATATAAAGTGGAAAGATCTTGTAACACCTGGAACCGAAATTCCTACACCCTGGGAAAAGAAAGCTTATGATGAAAAGGATTATACCTGGCAAAAAAGTCGGAAAGAATTAAATAATAATATCGCGGAAGCTGTAAGAAATAATGCACCTGCCGTTGAAATAAAAAAACTTGAGGATGAATACAATAAGGAAGATAAAGAACATACAGCTTCAATGGATAAATATTTGAGAAGCAGTAAATATTGGGGTAAGGTAGGTGCATTTGAAGGTGCAGGATATTCCTCAAAAGGTTTATACAGGCCGATGATAGACTGCATCATGTTCTCAAAGGGGAAAAAGCCTTTCTGCAAAGTTTGTGAAGCGGCGATTATAAAAATGATAAAATACTACTCGGAATAGAAATTAAAGGGTGCGGAAATGATTAATAAATCGGAAATAAAAAAGGATTATAAAAAAACATTAAGACCGATGGGGGTTTATCAAGTAAAGAATTTGATCAACGGAAAAATTTTTATAGGCAGCAGTTTGAACCTTCAAGCAAGAATAAACAGGCATAAGTTCGAACTTAAATTAAACAGCGACGATATTAAAGAACTGCAGGAAGATTATAACAAGTACGGCGAGGAAAATTTTTCTTTTGATATTCTGGATGAGCTGAAACCGAAAGAAGATCCGGACTATAATTATAAGGAAGATATTAAAGTTCTTGAGCAATTGTGGATTGAAAAGCTCCAGCCGTTTGATGAGAGAGGATATAATAAAAGATAATAAATATTTTATTCAGCATTTTTATAAATGCTATATAGCACTTTAACAAAAAGATCAATTAATTAATTTGCTGACAGCTCTTTACCAAATAAAAATTTTGCCTAATGAAAAGCCTAACTTTTATTACCTACTTAATTTTACTTACTTTAGCCTTTATTTCAAATAAGAACGTATTCGCAATAGAAAAAGATACATCAGCAGTTGAAAATACAAATTTAAATAACGACTTTTTATTAAAAGGTACTTATGAAGTACAAACAGCGGTATATGATTGGCATGACAATTCAAGAAACCGCGAGGTGCCTGTAAAAATTTACATGCCAAAAGATTCTGCCGGGCCTTTCCCGGTTATAATATTCTCTCACGGCCTCGGCGGCTCAAGAGAAGGTTATAAATACCTCGGAGAGTATTGGGCGAGTCATGGTTTTATAAGCATACACCCTACTCATCTCGGCAGTGATGCAAGTGTATTTAGGCATTCACTGCATCCGCTGCGGGCTCTTGCCGAAGCGGCCGAAAATCCGGAAAATTCTATAAACAGGTTCGAAGATATAAGCTTTATTATTGATAAGTTAAGCGAATTAAATGCTGCAGACACTTTGCTTAAAGGTAAAATTAATCTAAATGAGATTGGTGTCGGAGGGCATTCTTTCGGTGCATATACTGCTTTAGGTTCTGCCGGAATGAAAATAATTATGCCGGACAGCAGTCAAAGATATTATACCGATATTAGAATAAAGGCTGCAATTGCAATGAGCCCGCCGGCTAAGGAACTTCCGGATTCGGTTCTTGATCAAATTTACGGCGGGATAAAAATTCCTTTTTTTGTAATGACGGGCACTAAGGATAATAGTCCTTTTATGGCATTTACTAGATTTACCAAACACAAAGGTCCGCTTGGGTTAACAACAGCTGTCGCCCGCCGCATTCCGTATGATCATATGAAAGGTTCTGATGATTATTTATTAATTCTTAACGGTGGAGATCATATGGTTTTTTCCGGAAGGTTTATACATACACCGAGTAATAGAAAAAAAGATCCGATATTTCATAAATTAATTTTATACAGCTCTACTGCTTTCTGGGATGCATATCTTAAGCACAATAACTTTGCAAAAGAATGGCTGGTAAACGGCGGTTTTAAATCAATACTGGGGACTGAAGGGGTATTCGAGTACAAATAAAATTTTCTTTTATTTTCTTCTTCTAAAATGTTCGCTTTTATAAAATTCACAGGAAAGACATGTTGCCAGTTTTGTGGCAAATGTTCCTTGTACTTTACCGCCGCAAAATGTTCCGGCTGTGTATGCACAGCTTTGTCCAAAGTTGGGGTATGCCGGGCAAATTCCTAATTCTTTTTCTTTGTTCCCTCCTTTTTCACGCCCGCATTTTTTAAATTCCCAGCAATTCATTTTATCCTCATAAAATTATTTTTAACGTATGATATACTATCGAAAAAATTAATTTTATGTTTATAATATTTCAAAAAAAGATTAACGATAACAATTATTAAACAGGTGTAATAATGAGATTAAATATTTATTAAGCCCGGCTATCTCTATTGCTATATTCATTTATAAAATATAATTTACAAAAACTTCAAAGCGGAAATTTCTTTTAATATTACTATAACCAATTTAGAATAATTTTATCTGAATTAATTAAGGAGGGATAACGCAATGATTAAAAAGATACTATTATCTATTCTGCTAATTCCATTTTTTGCTTCGGCTGTTTTTGCTCAGGTGCCGAACGGAGATTTTGAACAATGGACGAATGGTTCGCCTGCCGGATGGTCAACAAATAATTTTGTAACCGTTACAATTACGCAAACCTCTGATGCACATTCAGGTTCTTCGGCTGTTAAAGGGACTAATGTACTGTTTAATTCAACGGTTGTTCCACCGCTTTTGCTTTCCGGCGCGTTGGGTCAGACAGGTTTCCCTATTTCTCAAAGGTATTCAAATCTTACCGGATACTATAAGTTTACTGCAGTAGGCAGCGATCTTCTAGATATAGTAGTGGGCATGTGGAAAAATGGACAGGCTATAGGCGTCGGCGGTTCATTTTATAATCCTGCATCAAGCTATACTTTCTTTTCTCTTCCCATTACTTACGTTAATAATGAAGTGCCGGACTCATGTCTTATAACTATTACGATAGCAAATAACACCAGTGATACCACACACGCAGGGTCGGCTTTTTATTTAGATGACCTGGCAATGAACTCTAATGCTACTGCTGTAAAAGATAATACACATCCGCTTATGTTTAAGCTTCAGCAGAATTACCCGAATCCATTTAATCCGACAACTACTATTGATTTTGAAATACCTGTGAGGGAGAATGTTTCGCTTTTGATTTATAATACGTTAGGAGAGAAAGTAAGAACTTTAATCGACGGCCCCAGAAGTGCTGGTCATTACCAGGTTTCATGGGACGGAAGAGATTTAAACGGAAACAATGTTTCTTCAGGGATATATTTGTATAGAATTAAAGCGGGTTATTTTGCAGAGAGTAAAAAGATGATCCTTTTAAAATAATTAATTTCAAATTTTGGAGATGCATAGCAATGCATCTCCAAAGATATTTGATAATTTGGATTATTAGCCTGCCGTACAATCAACTGTTATAAACGGGATACTTAATTTGATTCCTTCTTCTTTTTCTGCAACAATATTTAATTTGTTTTCAATCAAATTAAACATTTCTTCGTGAAGGTTTTCATTTATTATGTTTTTCCACCCCGGCAGAAACCAATTTCTTATCAGCGGATGATTGAACATAGATGTACCGTCCGAATATCTCAAACAAAATTTGTCTTCATAAATATCATTAATGGTAAATCCGTTTTTATTTAATAACGATTTGATTTCCGAAACGGGTTTCCGCTTATCATAAATTTGAGCTTTCATTCTATCCAAAGATTCGTTGTCATTTCTTTTAATTAATTCCACTTTCAGCACGTTATAAAATTCCATCATTGAATCTTCTAGATTCATGGTAAAGATAAATTGTGCACCTGCTTTGCTTACACGTCTGCATTCTTTTAGTGCCTTTGGTAAATCTTCAACATTATTAATCCCGTTGTTTGAAACTATTAAATCAAAAAATGAATCTTCAAAAGGTAAGTTTTCAGCATAACCATTTATGATTTTTATATTTTTAAGGCCATGAACATTTATTTTTAACTTCGCTCTGTCTTGCGCTTCTTTCCAAGGATCTACGCCGTAAACAAAAGATGATTCACCCAGTCTTTGTGCAATTTCTATGGCAGGAAAGCCTAAGCCGCTGCCTATATCGAGTACCTTCATATTTTTATTCATCTTTATTTTATCGAGCAATTTTAATCCGAAGGGAGCAGCCCAAAGAGACAGCTCATCAATAGAAGAAACCAATTTATTATCGGTAGGATCAACTTTATACTGCAAATATATTTTCATAATACCTCACTTATTTTGGGATAAATAAAGTGAAAAATTAATTGCTTTCAAAATGGTCTTAATTTGAAATTAAGGCGTAATTGAAATAGATGCAGTTATAGTATGATATGTTATTTTTGATGCAGCCTGTATCCCCGGTGAAAGGGTAATATAAAATGGTAATTTTCCGCCGCCGAAAACTATATTTACATCCGCATAAACTGCCGCATTGCCGGAAAGATCAAAAGATTCTTTCTCATAACTATTTTCTCACGTACTCAATGAAAAAGCATAATCCACTACGGCTTCGGGGACAATTTTGAAGTCTGTGATCTGAAAAATATCGGCTGCAAACGAAATTCCGAAATCCAAAGCTTTATTATTCCCACCGCCGAAGCCTAAATGAATTGAAGGATAAATTCTTCTGTCTGGTTTTATAATGGTATAACTAATGATTCCGGTGGCAAACGGAATTTCTTTGTTACCCGTATTGAGATTGTAAAAGTTTAAATCAAAGTCTACCTGTCCCGATGAAATATAAAAGCTGTTTCCGTGCAAATTCATTCCATTAACATCCGAATATCCGTATGCATACCCGAAACCAAATTTATTGGGATGAATTATACTCTGTGCGGAAATAATACCGGAAATAAAAAATAGAATTGAGATTGAAGTTAGAAAGAAGGTTTTATTCATTGCAGTTCCACTGTTTCTATAAAATAGGGTTACCCCTATTAACTATGCAAAATTAATAATTTTTAGGGATGTGGAACAAATTTATCAGAGTGAAATTATATATTTTGGAAAATAAAGACTTGAAGCATATTCAAAAAATATAATTAAAATATAAAAACAAGCGAGAGAACTATTGCATCATTCTATTTTGTAATGATTGTTAATTTAGAAAACTTGCATTTTAAAAGATTTTGAAAATGAAGTTTAATTTAAATTCCAACCTAATTTTTAAGGATGATCCTTTTGTTCAATATTGGAAAATATTCAAATATAAACTGTTTGTAAGCATTAATAGATAATTAAAAAAATAACACTTACATTTAATCATAAAATCAAATAGTTTATAATTTAAAATAAGAGGGGTTCTATGAAAATTAAAATCTTTTTCTTTTACTCTCTCTTACTCATCGCTGTTATATTATTCATTTCCTGTGAAAATCAAAGCCAGCAAGCTACAGCTGCAACGGGAAATGATCCGGCCGATTCATCATACATACAAAAAATAAAAGAGACAAATGCGAAAATTGAAGAGCTGATGCTTGCATCGGATTATGATGAAGTGCTCAAATACTTCGCCGATGATGTGCTCATGCTGCCGCCGATGAGTAGCGAAGTGAGAGGTATTACTGCTTTGCGCAGACTTTATAATCAGCATAAAGAGCAGGAAGTTAAGATCAGATCCTTTGGCGGCAGGGTGGAAAAAATGTGGAAGAGCGGGAATATTGTTTATGAATATGGAGTTTACGGATCAGCAGGTACTATAAAAGGTCATTCGAAACCAATAGCACAAACTGGCAACTATTTTATGATGTGGGAAAAACAGAATGATGGATCATATTTAATTAAATATGTTATCGAGAATTTGGACTATAATCCATGTAATTAGATGTTAGATTGGGAAGGGAAAAAGGATACCTTCTTTTCAATTGATTGAACGTATCTTATGTCGCATATTAAAAATACCCCGGCTCAATAAAACCGGCGTAAGAATAAAAAATTAAAATTTTAATTACTTTATGGCCAAAGCCAGCCAAAAATTAAGGCTGTAGCAAGTCCATAAATAACGGCATCAATTAAATTCTTTAAAGTAGTTCCCCAGCTTTTTCGATACCAAATTCTGTCTTGTATTAATGCAAGTCCGAAACCAATAAAAGCAGTCACACCTGAAAATTTAAGCACAGCTATATATCTGGATGCGGGATTAAGTGCGTGTCCGGCAATATAAGCTGCAAACATTTCAACAACAATACAGTATAAGAACCACTTAATAAGACTTGAGCCCATGCCGAACTGTCCGTTTGGAAAAGCAGTTAAGAAACCAACAGGTCCTTTGTTCATTTTGTCTTTGAATTCTTGGGATTTGCGCTCCTTAGAATCGGTAGAAAAAGGAAACGCATAATCACCTGGTGGAATGTTAAACTTCCCAAGTGCATTCATCACCTCATCTTCTGATGGAAGCTTCTTAAAGTCAGATTTATGGTAAGGCAATACCATGTGTATAAAGGAACTTAGGATAAAAACTACGACTGCGGAAAGAAGAATAGGAAGCCAAAGTGCTAAAATTGATACCATTTTCTCCTCCACGATTTTATTTGTAATTTATTTAGATTTTTATCAAGTGGAAAATACGCAAAAGTATTTTGCATATACAAAGAAATTCTTCTAATTATTAAAAATAATTAGGGGTAATAGATAAATAGAATATTGATTATTTCATGATCAGAATCTATTGTCATCCAAGAGAAATAACGATATATCATTATAAATATCCATTCATAAAATTTCAATTTCCTGAAGAAGAACTCTTAATTATGTTGCTCATGTAAAAATATCAGAGGTACATTATGAAAAAGGCTTTAATAATCGTTCAGAATAAAAATAACATTGCTAAAAAATTCGGTGAAGCAATTGCAGAATTTCTCGGTTATAGAGGACTTTCTTATGAACTTATTCCAATTAATAGTTTCGAACCTAAATATCTTAACGGTGCGGATTATTTGTTTCTCAGCGGCTGGAAAAATGAATCTTTATTTTCAGTAAAACATCCTGACAGCGAGTGGGAGACATTTGTACAAAATCTCCCGGTACTTAATGGTATAAAGACTGCTTTATTTGCTGCGAATAAATTCTTTTCCGGCGGAATGTTAAAAAGTATGAAAAAATATCTAAGTAAAAAGACAGAGAATCTTGACTTTACTTTAAAATCAAACGACGGCTTTCTTACTGTTTCCGATAAATTAACTTTAAATGAATTTATAAAATAAAAATTAGAGGCTGTCTCAAAACTATTAATTTGTCATTCTGAACTTGATTCAGAATCTCTTTTTTCAACATTATCGCAATTTTAGATTCCGGGTCAAGCCCGGAATGACTCCTTTGAGACAGCCTCATTTAATAAGTTAAAATTTTATCAACTTTTCTTTAACAGAATCTGTGTCTTATCGCTGTTTATAACCTTATTTATAAAATCGTTGTAAGATTTATAATCTTCAGGATTAATTATATCGTTTAAATTACTCATTATTCTTGTGGCTGTTATAATTCCGTTTACAAGTTTATATTCGACGGAATATTTTGCCTCTTTACATTCAAGACTTACATTTTTCGGCATTTCTAAAGGGAAATATCCGGTTGGAAGTTTAATTGTTATAGTTTCTTTATAAAAATCCGCATTATCATTGCGGTCATATGCATATTTCCGTTGATCATATGAAATTGCTGCATTCGAATTCTCCCTGTCTTCCCAAGGCAGTTTGAGAAGTTTATAATTGCCGACGTTCCCCATAAACTGGTTTATAGTAAATGAAAAGTCATAGCTTAACGATGTTGTCAGCGTATCCAGATTATCGCTGGAAAAAGAATTTACTTTGAAGTTATTGAAAATATTGGATAACGACTCATTTAAATTTTTCAACTGCTCATTTTTGCCTATATCATTAAATTCATACCTGGTAGCGGCTGTAGCTGCACCTGTCCTTTCGGTTCTAATGTTTACCAATAAAGAGTTATCATCTTTAATAACCGCTTCGGTGTTTCTTATAATTTTGCGGGCAAATAAATTTTTCCCGTCAATGTAGAATGGCTTGCTGTCTATGTTTGTAACGTCTAGGGCAAAAGCTCCTATGTCCATAGAAGGTAAAGTTCCGGCCGGATAATTTCGTGCGGTTAGATCAAAAAACAAAGGCTTGCCGTCAATTACCACTTTCGCAATCGCATGGTTAAAATAATTACCCGGGAGCGCGTTTGTATTAAGTCCGTTATCTCTAGTATTCACAAGGACATAATCGGCATTAATATTTAATTCTTTCAGCATCGTAATAAAAAGTGTAGCCATATCTTTACAGTCGCCTATTTTAGTAATCAGCACATCCCTGGCTTTTTGTGGAATAAATGCTGACTGTCTAAATGAGACGCTGCTGTACGTTATATTTTGAACAATATAATCGTAAATAATTTTAATCTTGTCATAGAGAGATAATGATTCCTTGCCTTGTAACAATTCATTTACTTTTTCTTTTATTTCAAAATTCGGGATAATTTTGGAACGCGTTAGATGAAGATACCATCCTGCTATATAATTCCAATTCTTTATTGTTGAAACATAAAGAACTTTTCCAACATCATTTAAGGGTGGCATGCCTGTTTCATATTTAACAGCCGGAATATCTTTCATCTGCCACACATATAAAGTTTTATTTCCCAAATCCTTCTTAACAGCAGGTTCAGAATTCATGTTTTGGCCTTTATAGTAAACATTTTTATCCGAAGGCAAAATAAGGGAATATCGAATGTTTTCTATAGGATAAAATTGATTGAAATTAAATTGATCCCAGAAATGATTTACAAGCTCTCCTGTGTAGTAATTCCTTATTTTGTATTTTAAATAAATACAGTCATTTACATCAAGCGATTTAAAAACAACTTCACCGTCATTTTTATCCGCATCAATTTCAGAACCGTCTTTTTTAATAACAACAGCTTTATCAAAAATCAGGTTCTGTACATTAGAGTTATAATCAATATCATAATCGGTATAATGTTCTATACCGTCTTTTGTAAATATCTTAATTAGAATTTCGACATCATATTCTGATGCGCCGCCTTCATAAAATGTTCTTTTTACATCATTACAAAGAATTAACGCATCATCTCCCGGATACTTATCAGCGGAAGGAGAGTTTTTTATCAGATCCTTTATGTCGAATGGTTTAATATCATCATCTTCGGTATTTACATTTTGCAGATTTTTTAATTTTTCCCGCGCATCATAATTAGTAGATGAGAACTTTATCGAGCTGCGATATGCTACTTTTGCAGAGTCCGTCTCATTCAAGGCAGCATAATCGTCTCCCAGAGTTTCATAATAAGATGAACTGAATGGGCAAATATGAATGGCTTCTTTAATAGCTTTCTCGGCATTTGCATATTGCCGTAAAGAGTAATAATCTTTAGCCATCTGATAATGATATCCGGGTGCTGCCGGGTCGTGTTTTATTATTTGATTATACGTGCTGTCCCATTTGTCTATCTTCGATTGTAAGAGGTATAAATTTGCGAGCTCTTTAAATGCTTCGTACGAATAATTATTCTTGCAGAATTTTCCGACTGTATTTATTGCCTCGTTATAATCCCTGCTGGCTGTGTAATCAAATCTTTCTTTAAAGGCAACAATGTTCCATTCATTCGGATATTTTTTATATGCATCGTTTATGCATTCAATAACCTTTGAAGGTTGATTCTTTAATGCGTAATAACCTGTTTCCATTAAGTACAGTTCAGGTGATTCAGGAATTAGCGGCAAAGCTTTTTCAATAAGGTTAGTATACTTATCCTGGTTTTTATTGTTTACAGCATTCATTATTTTAATGCCGAGTACAGCAGGAATATTTTCATTTATACTGTTTATTTTTTCGCAAATTGTATTCTGTTCGGTCGTCATTTTGCTTTTAGTGTATAAGGAAAGCAGTTCGTACATTAACAATAAATTATCCGGGCTTTTCTTTAGTCCGTTTTCCAATAACTCTTCGGCCTTTTCAAACTTTTCATTTTTAAGATAAGCTCCCGCAAGCATTGCATAGTTTTCAAAATGGTCAGGATGCTGTTTTATTTTTTCTTCAAAATATTTTTCATAAGGTATGCTTAATTGTGAAGCACTGACTTCGGTATGTGTATTGTAATCTTTCTTTTCATTAGAAAATTTCAAATCCTCGAGAGGAAATCCTTTATCATCCGTAATTCTAACAAGAAAATTGCAGTTTTCTATATCCGAATAACCTACTTTAAGTATTAATCTGTTCCAGCCCTTTTGAAGAACTGTGTTTACTCCGTAAGTATCAATATCATTATTTCTCTCTTCGTAACATTCGGAAATTAAACGATCGTTAAGAAAAGCTCTGTATGAACCTGATGTACCTATTCTAATTTGAACTTTTTGTTCTACAGGCGAGTAGATAAAAGTATTACCGTAGAAAATTGAATTGTCTGTGGGAAAATATAATGTACAATCAATCCAGTAGTCATTACGTAATTTATCTATGTTAAACCAATTTACAGGTTTGTTATTCTTTCCTATATATATTGTATCGGTATTAAAATCTATTTCAGGTCCGTATTTCTGATAATAACCGGATGCGGAAATATTTTCAAAAGGTCCTATTAAACTCCAGTTTTTAATTGCTCCTATCTTATCAAAATATTCTTTAGACTTTTCAAAATCATTATGATTTAAATAAAACTGTCCTAAACTTTCACATGCTAATGCGTTTATAAATCCGTCTTCCTTATTTTTAGATTCTTTAATCAGAATATCTAAAAGCTTAGAATCCTTTTCATTAACTATCCTATTGAAAAAATTTCCGTTTAGTATTATAAAAATATACGGTGCGGGATTTTCTACGGATGTAAGTACTTTATAGTAATATTCCCAGGCTTTATTCATGTTTTCTTTCATAAAGTTCAAGAAGAACAGCCCGAGGTCAGCTCTATACGCCTCCGGTGAATCCTGTTCCTTTAAAAATAACTGTTCAGCTTCCGAAAATTTCCCGGAATCAAGTTTGGTATATGCTTGCTGAATTTTGTCCTGGGATATAATTTTTGTTGAATTCAATAATAAAAGAATTATCGTGAAGGATAGGATTCCAAAGGCTCTTAATTTCATATTAAATACTCATTATAATATTATTTGGAACATAATTGACGCTAAAACAGAACTTGTTATGGAGGCTCCCCATAAAAAGAGCTGACTTTTATATTTAAAATTAAACCGAAACTTGTTAAATGCAAAATAAAATTTCCGCAGAAAGGTTTGCAAAGCGATATAACTCCGGAAGATTATTGCAACTCTTTATCTTATCTAATCAGGTAATCAGTATGTTTTTTCAAATATACCTATGAAATATTCTTTTATAGTTTGCAGTTTAATCAACCTCCAGAAGTTTTAGTTTTCTCCGTGCACTGTAGTTTGCAGTTGAATATTTAATTGAGCTCTTATAAGCTTTTACTGCAGCGGCTGGGTTTAATTGATCCTGATATATGTCTCCAAGTGTTTCATAGTAATTTGAGCTGAAAGGGCAGATATGAATTGCTTCCATCATTGCCTGTTTAGCTTTTTCATACTTCTTAAGAGACATATAAACTTTTGCCATCTGGTAATGATACTCCGGTTCCGACGGGTTATGCCTTATTATTTGATTGTAAGTGTCTTCCCATTTATTAAAATCCGATAATGCAAGATACATATCTGCAAGTTCTTTATATGCATCGTATGAATAATTGTTTTTACAATACTTTGAGATTAATTGCAATACCTTTGTATTGTCCGTGCTTCGATAAGATGCAACCCTCTCTTTTAAATAAACAATACCCCAAACATCGGGAAATTTTTTATAACCTTCGTTTAAGGTTTCAATGAACTTAGAGCGGTTATCTTTTAAAAAGTAATAAGTAGATTTTGCTTCGTATAGTTCGGGAGATTCGGGGATAGCGGACATCAATCTCTCATAAATACTTATATATTTTTCCCGTTCATTATTTTTTTCGGCATGCATAAGTCTTAGAAACAATGCTTCCGGAATATCATCTTTTATATCGCATATTTTTTCGCTGATATTATAAAGTTCGGTTACATTTCTTTCTTTACTATAAAGAGAAAGCAACGCATACAATACCATTAAGTTATCCGGGTTTTTCTTTAGCACATTTTGTAACATTTCTTCTGCTTTATCCAAATTTTCGTTGGATAGATAAAATTGCGAAAGCAGGATATAGTTTTCAATGTAATCGGGATGTTCTTTTATTTTTTCTTTAAAATATTCTTCATAAGGAGAATTTGTTATTGTTGATTTAACATTGGAATTATGATTATAATTTTTTGATGCTGTAGAATATTTTAAATCATTTAAAGGAAATCCGTTATCATCCGTGACTCTTACAAGGAAATTACAATTATTAATATCCGAATATCCGACTTTTATAAGTAGCCTGTTCCAGCCTTTTTGAAGAGTTGTTTTAATAATATATGCATCAAGTTCGGTATTACGCTCTTCAAATTTTTCTGAAATTAAATGATCGTTAAGATATGCCCGGTACGATCCCGAGACGCCGATTCTTATCTCCGCTGTTTGTTCCTTTGGCGAATAGACAAATGTATTGCCATAGAATACCGAGTTAACAGTTTGAAAATAACTTGTAAAATCTATCCAGTAATCTTTTCGCAATTTGTAGATATTAAACCAGTGCACTTGCATACTGTCTTTGCCGGTATAAATAATATTTTGATTAAATTCCTCTTCGGGTCCGTATTTATGGTAATATCCTAATGCGGAAATATTTCCAAAAGGTCCTATAACACTCCAGTCTTTTACCGCACCGATTTGATTAAAATAATATTCCGCTTTTTTAAAATCGTTATTATTTAAATATAAATTTCCCAGTCTTTCGCATGCCACAGCTTTAATAAGCCCGTCTTCATTGTTTTCCGATGCTTTCTTAAGCCAATACAATAGTCCGGATTCTTTTTGAGTTACTCTATTTAAATAAATTTCGTCTCCTGTTAAAGCATAAATATATGGTTCCGGTTTATCAGCCGACTCAATTGTTTTATTACAATATTCAACCATTTTATCTATTTCCAGTTTTACATTGTATAAATAAAAAAGTCCAACGTTTGCTCTAAAAGAATTCGGGGTTTTAGACTCAGAAAGAAACTGATCTTCAGCTTTAGAAAAATTTCCTGAATAAAAATTATCATAGGCTTGCTTAATTTTATCCTGGCAATTGATTTTTACCGAAGCCGATAAATAAATTATAATAAATAATAAAAAACTAAGTGTATTGCTTTTTATCATGATTGCTCCCTTTGAACAGTTCTTGGAAAATTGATTTTGGGCCGGAACTTTTTGAAGCTCCCCATAAAAGTTTTCGTTTCCAACTTTTAAAATAAAATTGGAGGGAATTAAATGCAAAGAAAAACAAAAAGAATCTGCCGTTATAGCTTTGTACGCGCCTTATAATTAAAAGCGGTAGTGATCTTATTTTGTACTATATATTTTTCAAAATCGATTTTAATTATTCTTTAACCTTCCGTGATAATTCCGTGACTATTAAAATCTAATTTTCTTGCGCAGAGAAAATAGAATTTGTAATAATTAAAATTCAACGGAGAAAAAAATGAAAGTACTATTTTTAAGCTTATTTATGGCATTTGTTTTAACATCCTGTTCTAAGACAAAATCTCATATGGAAGCTAAGGATCCGGTAAATAATCAAGACTATATGAGCGCGGTATTTGCCGGCGGATGCTACTGGTGTATGGATGCTTCATTTGAAAAATTATCCGGGCTTAAAGATGTAATTTCCGGTTATGCCGAAGGGGTTTCTAATAAATCTGTTACCACCGGACAAGTTGAAGCGATAAAAGTTATCTACGATCCAAAAATTACCAGCTATGAAGAATTAGTAGATTATTACTGGAAGCAGTTCGATCCGACTGATGCAGGCGGCTCGTTTTATGACAGAGGTCCGCGATATGAATCTTATATCTTCTATCAGAATATTTCACAAAAAGAATATTCTGAAAAATCAAAACAGCAATTGGAAACGCTAAACATCTTCAAAAAGCCTATAGCAACCAAGATTGTTAAGTTTACAAATTTTACTCCTGTTAGAGAATCGGAGCAGCATTTTTACGGAAAAAATCCCGATAGATATTATTCTTACAGGAAAGCCTCAGGAAGGGATGCATTTATTAAAAGTGTTTGGGGAAATTTAAGTGCAGCTCAATATACTAAGCCGGCAGAGAAAGTATTAAAAGCGGAATTAACTCCTCTTCAATTTAACGTTACCCAGCATGGAGCAACCGAATTACCTTTTACAAACAAATATGTAAATAACCATAAAGAGGGAATATATGTTGATATTGTTTCCGGTGAGCCTTTGTTCAGTTCAACTGATAAATATAATTCCGGTTCCGGCTGGCCAAGTTTTACAAAACCAATTGACAGTTATTTTATAATTAAAAAGACCGATACCTCCGATGGAATGGTTAGAGTTGAGGTCAGCGGAAAAGAATCAGGATCGCATCTTGGGCATGTTTTTGATGACGGCCCTTCACCGACTGACCTAAGATATTGTATCGATTCAGCTGCGTTAAGATTTATTCCTAAGGATAGTCTTGCACAGCAAGGTTACGGCGAATATTCATATTTATTTAAATAAAAATTTAATTAAATGAAGGAGTAATAAAATGAAAACTAAATTATCAGTAATGCCTATTTTGTTCTTTATGTTTTTTGCAGCAGCAGGATTTTCACAATCAATGAATAAAATGGATAATATGAAAAAGGATTCAACTAAAATGACTCATCATATGAAAATGAAAAAGAATAGTATGATGAAATCTGAAAAGAGTATGGCAAAGAAAGGTGAAATGGCTCATAATAAAATGATGATGGATTCAAATAAAAAAATGAACAGTAAAAAGATGATGATGGAAAATAAGAGCAAGATGAAATCAGGAAAGAAAATGATGAAAGATAAAATGATAAAAAAATCCGGAAATATGGAAAAGATGAAAATGAATGATACAACAAAATCTATGCGTAAGATGAAGAATATGTGAGTTAAAATTTTCTTTTAGTCATTTCTTTTCGATTTGGAGGCGTGTAGCCACACGTCTCCTAAATATTTAAACAATCCCGGCTCAACCACCAGCCATCATGTATTTTCAAATAGTAATATTGCCGTTCATCCATTCAAATATGCAGATTAAACTATTAATTGCTTAATGCACTGTATTTTCTATTAGCTTTTTACATTATTTTTGACAACGATAATAATTTCAATCCATCAAATGAGCACCAATACTTTAATATTTAAATAAATTTATTAATCTATGAAGAGGGATTCTATGAAAAAATTGACCTACCTATTTGTGCTTTTGGTTTTATTTTCCTGCCAGGTTTTAATTAAAGCTCAAGTTGACGCAAGAATAATGCAATATCCCGACGTATCAAAGACTCAAATCGTTTTTGCATATGCCGGCGATCTTTGGGTAGTATCAAAAGACGGAGGAGTAGCTAACAGATTGACGACACCGCCCGGACCCGAATTATTTCCTAAGTTTTCACCCGATGGTTCCCATATTGCTTTCAGCGGAAATTACGAAGGTAATATTGATGTTTATGTAATACCATCTGAAGGTGGTCTCCCTGTGAGAGTTACACACCAGGGAATGCCGGACAGAATGGTTTGCTGGTATCCTGATGGAAAACATTTGTTATATGCATCATCTATGGAAAGCGGCAAGCAAAGGTTTGATCAATTTTATAAAGTATCTCTCGAAGGAGGAATGCCTGAAAAATTAATTATTCCGTATGGCGAATTTGCTTCGTTATCCCCTGACGGCAAATCAATTGCATATACACCTAAGTCAAGAGCATTCCGTACATGGAAAAGATACCGAGGCGGGTGGGCTGCTGATATTTGGATATTTAATTTTGACAAAGGTACTGCACAAAACATAACCGATAATCCTGCTAATGATGAATTCCCGATGTGGCATGGAAGAACAATTTATTTTCTATCTGATAGAGGAAAAGATGAGAGAGCAAATATTTGGTCATATAATCTTGTTACTAAGCAGACAAAACAAATAACTAATTTCACAGATTTTGATATTCATTTTCCCTCTCTTGGACCTGACGATATAGTTTTTGAAGCTGGAGGAGAACTCTATCTACTTGATCTTGCTACGGAAAAATATCATGAAGTGAAAGTAGAAGTAGTTACTGATGAACTTACCTTAATGCCGAAATCTGAAAATGTTGAAAAGAAAATAGAAAGTTTTAATCTATCTCCGGACGGCAAGCGCGGTATTTTTGAGGCGAGAGGAGATTTATTTTCTGTTCCGGCAGAAAAGGGAAATGTTGTCGACTTAACAAATACTTCAGGTTATGCTGAAAGATATCCTTCATGGTCACCTAACGGAAAGTATATTTCATATTGGAGCGATAGATCAGGCGAATATGAATTAACACTAAAAGATATGGAAAATCCGTTAAGCAAGGAAAAGAAGTTGACTTCATATGGTCCCGGATTCAGATATCAAATATACTGGTCGCCCGACGGTAAAAAGATGGCTTTTATAGATAAAGCCATGAACATCTATATTTATAATATGGATAATGATAAAACGACAAAAGTAGATAAAGAAAAATATTTTTATGAAGGAAACCTGGAAAACTTTACACCCTCTTGGTCATCCGACAGCAGGTATCTTGCTTATCAAAAAGATATGGATAATCTTCATAGCGCAATTTATATTTATGATACTAAAGAAGAGAAAACAAACGCTGTTACTCAAGGATATTATAATGATTACCAGCCTTATTTTGATCCGGACGGAAAATATTTATATTACTTAACAGATCAAACAATGAAACCTCTTTACAGTGGTCTGCAGGGTACTTTTATTTATGCGAACCCCACAAGGATAGCTGCTGTTACCTTAAGTGCAGCTGAAACTTCTCCAATGGCACCCCAGAACGATACTGTGGCAGTAGCAAAGGATACCACCAAAGGAAAAGAAAAAACCGATTTAAAGAAAGTTAAAGAGAAAAAAGAAGAAAAGAATAAAGAAGTTAAAATAGATTTCACCGGAATAGAAGATAGATCCGTTCTGCTTCCGCCTGAAGCAGGAAACTACGGAAATCTTGAAGCTGTTTCAGGTAAAGTAATTTATATGCAATATCCCAATACCGGATCGGCAGAAAAAAAGAAAGCAATTAAATATTATGATATTTCCAAGAGAGAAGAAAAAACAATAGCTGATGGTGTTAACGGATATACTTTATCTGAGGATGGGAAGAAAATTTTAATAGTTAAAGACGGCGGTTATTATGTAACAGGTATTGTACCAGAACAAAAGCTTGAAAAGAAGATGCCGACAGATCAAATGGAAATGACAATTAATCCCAGACAGGAATGGCATCAAATATTTAATGATGTATGGAGATTTGAGCGCGACTTTTTCTATGATCCTAATATGCATGGGGTAAACTGGAATGAAATGCGTGAACGTTACGGCAAACTGATTGATTATGCTGTTACCAGATGGGATGTTAATTATATAATAGGAGAATTAATTGGAGAAATAAGTTCATCACATACATACGTTGGAGGCGGCGATGTTCAGCAATCCGATAAAAGGTCAGTTGGTTATTTAGGAGTTGATTGGGAACTTTCTAACGGTGCATACAGGATAAAGAAAATAATTAAAGGAGCGCCATGGGATATTGACGACAAATCACCTTTGGACCAGCCGGGAGTTAATGTTAAGGAAGGTGATTATATTCTTGCAGTTAACGGAGTAGCTTTGGACGTAACAAAGGATCCGTGGGCAGCATTTCAAGGATTAGCCGGTAAAACAGTTGAATTAACTATTAACAGCAAGCCAACTATTGAGGGCTCCAGGGAAGTTTATGTTGAAACAATGAAAGATGAAACAAGATTAAGAAACCTAGCCTGGATTGAAGCAAACCGTGAATTAGTTGAAAAGCAGACTGATGGTAAAATTGGTTATTTGTATATTCCTGATACCGGTATTGAGGGACAAAATGATTTGGTAAAACAATTCCTAGCTCAAGTTGATAAACAAGGATTAATAGTAGATGAAAGATTTAACAACGGCGGTCAAATACCGGATAGATTTATTGAACTTTTAAATAGAAAGCCATTAGCCTTTTTTGCGGTTAGAGACGGAGTAGATTGGAAATGGCCTCAGTATGCTGTATTCGGTCCTAAAGTAATGCTTATAAACGGCTGGAGCGGTTCAGGCGGCGATGCTTTCCCGGATTTCTTTAGGAAAGCGGGATTAGGTAAACTAATCGGTGAAAGAACATGGGGCGGATTGATTGGTATTTCGGGATCTCCTTCTTTAGTAGATGGAGGATATGTAACGGTTCCAACTTTCAGGCAGTTTAATCCAGACGGTACATGGTTTGCAGAAGGACATGGCATAGATCCGGATATTAAGGTAGTGGATGATCCGGCACAACTTGCAAAAGGAATTGATCCGCAGTTGGAAGAGGCAATTAAAGTGGTAATGCGGGAATTGAAAACTAATCCACCCGTAAATCCTAAACAGCCGCCGTATCAAAAGAGATAAATTTAAAGTATTTTACAGGGCAAAGAATCTCTTTGCCCTTATCTATAATATAACGATTTATTTAAAATAGATTTATTTCAATATTGAATAGAATTAACTAAATTAAAAAATAATTTACACTACATTTGTATTAATCATGATCGAAATAAATAACATCACAAAAAAGTTTCCTACTGTAACAGCGCTTGATAATGTTACTTTGGAAATAAAAGATAAAGAATTTTTCGGACTGCTTGGACCAAACGGAGCGGGTAAATCAACTTTAATGAATTTACTTGCAGGTTATCTTGATTCCAGTTCGGGAGAAGTTTTAATTGAGGGAGAAAAAATTACTTCCAATAATCTTAAGGTAAAAAAGAAAATAGGATTAGTGCCTCAATCGCTGGCTTTGTACGAAGAGTTATCGGCGCAAGGAAACATGGAAATTTTCGGCTCTTTATTCGGGTTGGAAAAGAAATCTTTGCAATATGCAATAGCGGAAAAACTAAATATGGTGGGATTGTTTGACAGGAAGAATGATAAGGTACAAACATTTTCAGGCGGAATGAAAAGACGGTTAAATCTTGCCGCTTCCATTTTACATGATCCGCAAATAATTTTATGCGATGAACCTACGGTGGGGATTGACCCTCAATCGCGAAATGCAATTTTCGATTATCTTGAAAAATTAAACGAAGCCGGGAAAACAATTATTTATACAACTCATTATATGGAAGAAGCAGAAAGGCTTTGCTCAAGAGTTGCAATTATAGATTTCGGACATATTATTTCCAAGGGAACCTTACAGCAATTAATCGACAGCCTGAAATTTAAGCAGACAATTACCATTGATAAAAATTACGAAACCGAAAGACACACCCCACTCTTTAAAACATTCGGCACTTTGTCTGATCATGAAAATAATTTTGAATTGCTTCCTACGGACGGGCTGAAACTTTCATCGTTTTATATTGCGATGGAAGAAAACGGGATAAATTATTCTTCCATAAATATAAAAAAACCGTCTCTTGAATCTTTATTCCTTAATTTAACCGGAAGGAGCTTAAGAGATTGAAAACAGTTTGGAACCTAATAAAAAAAGAGTATCTTTTATTCTGGAGCGATAAAGTTGCGGTAAGCCTTACCTTTTTAGTTCCCGCAGTGCTTATTATTTTGTTCGGATATATTTTCGGAGGTTTGGGCACCAGCGTTTCCGGCATCAATCTGGCTTTTCTTAATAATAGTAATTCAAAGATCGCAAAAAAAATCGAGGCGACACTCGATACCACAAAAACTTTTCACATTATAAAAACTTATACGGACGATGATGGTAAAGAAGTAAAATTCGATACGGTATCGATAAAAGATTTTATAAGAAAAGACAATGCATCTGCCGCGCTTGTAGTTCCCGAAGATGCTTACAGTGACTCTGCTTTCGGTTTGAAATTGAAATTTTATTATAATCCCCGGAACGAAATGGAAATGCAGATTATCCAGGGGCTGCTTCAGCAAACAGTGATGACACAGATACCCGAACTTTTTAACAGCAGTCTAACAAGGCGATCCGAAGATTTTTTAGGTAAAAATAAAAGCAGACAATTTAATAAGTCTATTGCATCATTGATCAGCAAATACTTTGGAGTCGATACCTCTAAAATTTTGAAGAACGGATATTTTACTTTCGGAACCAGCGACTCTACGAAAAATGATTCGACATCAAAGGGCGCTGCAAAGTTTTTCAGTAGCATTGTTAAATTCAATAAAGTTCAGCTTGTGGGTAAAAAAGTAAATAATCCAAGTGTAACGCGTATTATCGGCGGATATGCAATGATGTTTTTGCTCTTCACAATTACGGCTTCAGGCGCATCGCTTTTTGAAGAAAAGCAAAGCGGTGTTACGTTAAGAATTTTGACTTCACCGGTTTCAAGAATGCATATATTATGGAGTAAATATCTTTATAATATTTCCTTAGGAGTACTTCAGCTTCTCACAATGTTCTTTTTTGGCTTCCTGTTTTTCAGAGTAGATATTTTTTCCAACTTTATAAATCTTTTTATTGTTATAATATGCGCATCCGCTGCATGTACGGCATTCGGAATGGTGCTGGCCGCTTTCAGTAAAACACAGGCACAGGCAAGGGGGCTCGGCACATTTTTAATTATTACAATGAGTGCGATAGGTGGTGCATGGTTCCCGACATTTTTCCTGCCGTCATTTATTCAAACAATAAGCAAGCTTACTTTGGTATACTGGTCGATGGACGGATTTATGAAAGTTCTTTGGGAAGGTGCGGGCTTTGCGGAAATTTTGCCGGTTGCTAGCGTGCTTCTTTTAATTGCTGTAGTTGTTAATGCTGCAAGCATCTGGGGGTTTAAGAAAGGGGATATATTTTAATTTTGAATGATAAACTTTAATTATTAATTTATAAAAAAAATTAATTTATTATAGATAATTACATTAATGATGTGTACATATATATTATTTTTGATTGTATGATTTTTAATATTTATAATATTTTTCAACTTTAAAAGATCAATAGGATAATCTGATTACATTGAATTAAAACATTGTTTTGTCGTAATTATGTTTATTCTACTTAGCATTTATTCAGTTATTGAAATTAAATTAGCATTATTGAAATGAATGCTCCTTTATAAGAGAATTTTAACTGATGTGATATTTTATATTGTAGCGATTTTCAAATAATATTATTTTAATCCAACTTAAATAAAATTTTTCCTGCATGCGAAAATGTTTTCTGTTCATATTGCTTCTTTTATATGTTGCTCCAAATATTTACTCTCAAAAAAATGGTGAGATATTTCTTTCTTATAATAAAATAAGCAATGTAAAAAAAAGTGAAACCGGAACATTAAATATTTCTAAAGATTGGAAATTCCATTGGGGAGACAATTTAGAGTGGAGATTACCTTCATTCAATGACAGCAGCTGGCAAATCAGAAATACTGAAATATCTCAAGACAGTGTGCCTGCCTCACAAAATATTGGATTATGCTGGTTTAGATTAAAAATTAAAACTGATTCTTCTTTGTTCGGTAAAAATCTTGGGCTGCTTATAAGTCAGAGAGGCGCCTCGCAAATTTATATTGATGGAAAACTTGTTCATCATTTCGGTAACGTAGGTAATTCATCAACTGAAGAAGAGGCTTTCAACCCAGCTAATACTCCAATAGGTATTTATTTCGATTCATCAAGAGTTCACCTTTTAGCAATCAGGTATTCTTATCAACACGTCTTAAATATTTATAAAAAATTCGGAAAGACAGCCAGAAATGCTGGAATACAAATCTCAATCGGTAAGCTTAATCAATCAATTAAAGCTCAAGATAAAATTGTACGGTTAAATACTGCAGTAAACCTTTCATTATTTGGAATAGTAGCGTCGCTAGCCTTACTGCATTTGCTGTTATATTTCTTTAATAGAATCAGGACTGATAATCTTTATTACAGTATTTTTTCTTTTGCTCTGGCGTTTAATTTTATCCTTGGTTTTTTAATTACTAATTCCAATAGTCCTGTTGCAATGATTATTTTCAGTAATCTTACTTTTATTACTTTGGCCTTAATTTTTTTATTTTTTCTGGCATTTATTTACAAAATTTATTATCGCAAGCTGCCAAAAATTTATTGGGGATTTTCAATTTATGGCCTGGTAGTTTTTTTAATACCAGTATATGAAAATTTTTTAAGTGATACTATTTTAACAGTAATATTATTTGGTTTTGCAATATTATGCTTGCTTGAAGGATTCAGAGTAATTATAAAAGCTTTAATTAAAAGAATTAAAGGTATTTGGATTATCGGCATTGGCGGAATTACGTTTATTATAATTTTATTATTCAATTTCCTCATAATAATTTTAAAATTAAATGATGTAATATCCGATGAATTGATGACAATCATCATTTATTCCGGCATAGTGAGCCTTCCGATATTTATGTCTATTTATCTTGCCAAAGATTTTGCCGATACTAATAAGAATCTTTCTGTGAAATTGAAAGAGGTTGAAGATCTTTCCCGGAAAAATATTGAACAAGAAAAGAAGGAAGCAGAATTAAGAGTTGAAAGCGAAAGGGAAAAGGCACAATTAAGGGAAGCGGAGCTTTTAGCGAAAGCTCTTGAAGCAGAGAATGAAAGAAAGGCTAAGGAACTTGAAGAAGCACGCAAAATCCAATTATCAATGCTGCCGAAAAAATTACCCTCATTGAAACATCTTAAAATTGCTGTCTATATGCAGACCGCAACAGAAGTAGGAGGAGATTATTACGATTTTCATCTTAATGATAAGGGTATTCTTACCGCTGTTTTAGGTGATGCCACGGGACACGGTGTTAAAGCAGGGGTAATGGTAACTGCTATTAAAAGTATGTTTATTTCCAATTCACACCATGAATTAATTCCGTCTATGTTCAGGCATTTTTCAAAATCTATACGTGAATTGAATTTGGAATATATGTATATGTGCTTGGCAGTTTTAAAGATTAATGGTTATAAAATTAAGGCTGCCAGCGCAGGGATTCCACCATTTTTATTATACAGAAAAAATTCGGATTCAGTTGAATATATTACTTTAAAAGGACTTCCTCTGGGAACAAATAAAGAATATCCTTATGAAGAAAGAGAAATTGAATTATCATCAGGCGATGCTTTAATTGCAATGAGTGATGGTTTCCCAGAATTATTTAATGAAAATGATGAAATGTTAGGTTATGATAATATTCTGAAAATAGTTAAAGATATTCCTAAAGATGATCCGGAAAAAATAATTTTTTCTCTTAAAAAGTCAATTGATAATTGGAAGGGGAATTCTCCTGCCCGGGATGATATTACATTTGTTGTTATGAAGTTTAATTGAAGAAGTAAAAAATTAAATTACCATCCATAGTTTATATCATACTTTTCTTTTGGCTCGGGATTGTGAAGTTCTGATATTAGAGGAAGCAATTCCGTATTTACCGGATAAATCTTTTTATTAGTACAACCTTTTCGAACCGGCTCTCCGCTATCTTTGCATAACTCAACATAACTTATTGAATGAGGCTGCTTAAAATCTGAGTAAGCAAATCCTTTTATATTTTTTGAAATCTCAGACATCATTTTTCCCCAAATTGGTGCACAAGCTGTGCCTCCGTACTGAAATCCTCCATGTAATTTCCTTTTGGGATTATCAAAACCAATCCAGATTGCAGTTGAAAGTTCCGGATTGTAGCCTACAAACCAGGCGTCAGTAAAATTTTGAGTTGTACCGGTTTTACCAGCTGCAACACCATTATAAAATTTACGTATTGAGGATGCTGTGCCTGCATTTACTACTTCCTTTAATGATGCTGTAACCAGAAATGCTGTGGCTGAATCAAGAACAGTTGTTCTTTCTGCTGATCTGCTGTACAGCACTCTTCCATTTTTATCTTCTATTTTAAGAATTGAAAAAGGTTTTGAATAATAACCTTCGTCTGCAAACACAGCATAAGTTGTGGCCATTTCAAGAGGAGTAACTTCTGCAGTACCTAATGCGATGGAAGGATAATCCGGAATGTTTGATTGAATGCCAAGTCGGTGCGCAAAATCTGCAACAGAATCCGGTGTAGTTAACCTGGAAATTGCATAAGCTGCAGAAAGATTTATTGAATGTTGAATTGCAGATTCCATGGTAATGGGCGATTTAGTAATATCATTATCATCATTTTGAGGCTTCCACTCATCTGCACTACCGGAATCAACAATTATGGGTTCATTTAATAATGGCTCTGCTAAAGTGAAACCTTTTTCTAAGAGACTGCCATATAAAAAAGGTTTAAATGATGATCCCGGCTGACGATGAATTTGTACAGATCTATTCAATCCTCTGGGGTTAGCGTCAGGATTACCGCCGATCATAACTTTTATCATTCCTGTTCCAGGCTGGACAGATACCAATCCGATTTGTGCTGCTTTCATTGATTTTGGGAACTCATTCCATTCAGAAGTGACAGCATCTTCTGTAGATTTTTGCATTGCATAATTAAGGGTGGTAGTAATCTTTAATTCATCTTTATCTAAATAAATTCCTTTCTTATTTAGAATATCAACAGCTTCTTTCCTAACATACTCCAGAAAAAATTTTCCGAATGTATCATCCATCTTTAATCCGAGAGGAGTTTTTTTGAGTCTCTCGTATTCTTTTTTACTTAACTTGTCTACTTCAACTAAATTGTGCAGTACAATATTTCTTCTTGCGAGCATTTTACCGGGATGTTTAATAGGATCGTATCCATTGGGAGATTGTAAGAGTCCGATCAATGCAGCGCTTTCGGTTATCGATAAATCATTCGGAGTTTTACTAAAGTATTCTTCCGAAGCCGCCCAAATACCATAAGCGCTGTGGCCAAAATATACAGTATTCAGGTACATATGTAAGATTTCATCTTTGGTGAATTTTTTCTCAAGTTTTCGAGCTAGATCTATCTCTTCAATTTTTCTGGTAATTGTTCGTTCATTTGTAAGGAATAAATTTCGTGCTAGCTGCATGGTTATTGTGCTGCCGCCTTCAATTCGTCCTGTAATTGTTTTAAATATACCTCTGATTATCCCTTTAACCGAAACCCCGTCATGATAATAAAAATCTCTATCTTCAGTAGCGATTAAACACCAAATAACATACTTTGAAACATTACTTGTGCTTTTTATATCCACTCTATCATTTTCACCATAATATCCGATAAGATGTCCGTCAGATGTAACTGCATAAGAAGCACATGGAATATTTATAGATGGGATGTCCTGCGAGCGTATATAAGGGCTTAGAGCAAAGAAAATTAATATTAAAACTATAGAGCTAAATTTATTGGGCAATCCGGTCTCTTGAGTTTTTAAGAAATCCAAACACAAAAAATTTGATGCAAAAATAAGTAATTAATTTTATTATTTAATGATAAATTTTTATAATAATTTTTTACAATCCCTTTTTCTTACATATTATATTAAACAAAATATTTTAAAAAAATTGTTTACGATAATATGAAAAAAGATTATCTTAATTATTAAATTCGTAAGAATTAGATTTCTCTTATAGTAAATAAACAAGGTAACCAAAATGAAAGAATTCTTTAGCGTACTTGAGGTTGCCAAATTACTAAAATTAAGCCGCTCAACAGTCTTATATTATATCAAAGCGGGAAAATTGAAAGCAACCCAGGTTGGTAAAATATATATTATATCCCAAGAAGATTTTGGCGAATTCTTAAAAAATCATAAATTAAAAAAGAAGAGTAAAAAGCAAAATCAAACTTCCTTAGAATTTTAGACGGGGAAAATCATCTGAATTTAAACTCATTTATTTAATAAACTTATGGAATAAACAGAAAATTTACCGATTTCCTACATTATGTCCTTTATATTAAAAAATAGCTTAACTTATGAAATAAATAACCCTAACTATAAATTTTTAAACTTTTTATGGAACTTTTAACTCTAACGATAATCTAATTATTATAGAATCTAATTATTTTTTGAAAATGATTAAATTATGATGATAAACACAAAGATTAAAGAAAATGGACAACAAGTTTAAACGATATATTGAATTTCATAACATATGGTAATTAAATAAGTTAGTTAGTGTTGTCTTTTGATTCTATTGAAATAAAAATGAAGATTTGCCTTACTTTCTTTAGGATTAGAAAAGTTGAATAGCTTGAAAACGTTAAAATTTTATAAGTAGTCCTATTTTTGCCTTACATTTCTTCAAATTAATTGTGTATATTTACAATTTGGAATATTTTCAAAAATAAATAGACATTCTTTCTAATAATAAAATAACATTTAGGAGCTAGGTAAATTGAAAATAACAAAGCAATTCACCAACCGTGAAAGTAAGTCTTTAGATCAGTATTTGTTAGAGATTGGAAAAGTTGACTTAATAACTCCGGAACAGGAAATAGAATTAGCGAAAAGAATTAAGAAGGGAGATAGACTAGCCCTTGAAGCCTTAACAAAGGCAAATTTACGTTTCGTAGTAAGTGTTGCAAAACAATTTCAGAACCAGGGTTTATCTCTTGGGGATTTAATAAATGAGGGTAATCTAGGTTTAATTAAAGCAGCTGAAAGATTTGATGAAACCAGGGGATTTAAATTTATTTCTTATGCTGTTTGGTGGATCAGGCAATCAATTATGCAAGCAATTGCCGAACAATCAAGAATGGTAAGATTGCCGTTAAACAGGGTTGGCACCTTAAATAAGTTGGGTAAAGCTTACTCTAAATTAGAGCAGGAGTATGAAAGAAAACCAAGTGCTGCCGAACTGGCAGAAGAACTTGATATGAAAACTGACGAAGTAAGTGATACTCTTCAATTATATGGCCGTCATGTTTCAATGGATGCGCCTTTTTCGGGCGATGATGATAAAAATAGCTTAATAGATGTACTTCCTAATGAACAGCAGCCGGCACCGGATGTCAAGCTTATGCAGGAATCTTTGAAAGCTGAAGTTGAAAGTGTTCTTTCAACTTTAAGTGAAAGGGAAGCAAGTGTATTAAGATTATATTTCGGTATTAATAGCGAACATTCTGCAACTCTTGAAGAGATTGGTGAAAGATTTAATTTAACTAGAGAAAGAGTAAGGCAGATAAAAGAAAAAGCTTTAAGATCTTTAAGACACCCTTCCAGAAGCCAGAATTTAAAAGCTTACTTAGGTTAATTTTATAGATATTCCGTTTCACTTAAAATTAAGATGAAACGGAATATCTTCATATACATTTCTTAAAAATTCATTCGGAAAATTTTTCAATCCAATCGGAATCAAGACCGTGTTTTTTAAATAGATCAGTATATTTACTTATAAAGCTTTTTTTAACATTGTCCAGTTCAAAAATAAAATCTTTAAGTGCAAAATCTCCGCCGTATGTAAAAAAATAAGTAATTAATTCTTCAAGATATTTTTTTGTAAGGTGGGATAAAATTCCAAAGGCCCTATCTGTTGTATCATCTAGTTCATTAAGATTTTTTTCTTCATCCACACGTATTACTTCTTCCTCATCCAATACGGAATAATTATCAAACTTGTCTTCGATCTCTTTTAAAACAGCCCAGTTTGTTGCCAGTTGAAATAACGAATCCAGTATTTCCGAAAGTTTTTTTTCACGCTCTGAAATATAAGATGATCTAGCTCCGTCCTTTAACGCAAAATCTTTAGTTTCAATTTCAAGCTTATCTAACAAACTAATGAGGTTAATATGTTCTTTGGACTTATCAGCGATAGACCTGAATTTAAAAATAATCTTATCGTCAAATGTTATCTCCGAATCCGTAAATATTCCGTTCTCTTCAAGCAAATTTAAAATAGTTTGACTCACATCCGGGTAACGTCTTTCCAGGTATTCTTTTGTATAATTTAAGTTATTATATTTTTCAGATCGTTCGTCAATCATACTTGCTAAGTAGGATTTTAATTTAAGAAGAGTGAGAAATAAATTATTATTATCTGCTCCCATTTTTACCCCATTTGAACTATGTAAAAATTTACGTATTAAATTTATTAAAAAACATTATAATAGTCATTAATTTTTGTGTTTATTCCTTTCATGAGCAATATAAGTTTTGTGGTTTAATTTCATAATGTTTTAATAACTCAGGTTGTAACATAATTTATTTATATTTAAGAGTATAAAAGAAAAAGGTTTTAATCAATGGAAAACGGAATAGGAAAGAAAAAATTTCTAGATTCAAACTATGCATATTTTTTAATAGGATTTACTATCGGAATGCTTATTCTGATAATCTATGGAACTTATAAAACCAATAAAGACAGTAAATCTGAACATGAGAGTGACCCCTCCACAATGAGCAAAGTTGTTCTACCTAAAATTCCGGACAGCTTAAACTTTTCCGGCGAATCAGTTCCAATGTATAATTTTGAAGTTAAGGAAAGAGTAGAAAGAGAATTTTTAGTTAACACATATTGGCATGCCTCAACAATATTGGCATTGAAAAGAGCTAACAGATGGTTTCCTGTGATTGAACCTATTTTGAAGAAATATAATATTCCCGATGATTTTAAATATGTGCCGGTTGTTGAGAGCAACTTAACAAACGCAGCATCATCAGCAGGAGCAATTGGATATTGGCAGTTCACAAAAGATGTAGCAAAAAAATTCGGACTTGAAGTAAACGATCAGGTTGATGAAAGATACAGCGTTAAGAAGTCCACGGAAGCGGCCTGCAAATATTTTATTGATGCCGATAGTGAATTCAATAACTGGACATTAGCAGCAGCAGCTTTTAATATGGGATCTAACGGTCTTAAAGATCAGCTTGAGAAACAGAAAGCTAAAAATTATTATAATCTTGTACTTAGTGACGAAACATCAAGATATATTCCCAGAATAATAGCAATGAAAGAAATTCTAACACATCCGGAAGAGTACGGCTATTTTTTGAAACATGGCGAACTTTATATGCCTCTTAAAACGTTTGATGTAGAAGTAAACTCACCTGTAAAAAGCTGGGCCGATTTTGCTATCGGCCATGGAATAAATTACAAAATATTAAAATATTATAATCCGTGGTTGAGAGATACTTTCTTAAAAAATAAAAGAAATAAAACTTATATAATTGAAATACCCGTAAAAGGAAGCATTGAGATTGTGAAAGGTGAATAGTAAGGCTGATTTAATATAAGTTAAATCAAAATTAATTGTTGGATATTTCAGTTGTCCCTTTCTACAGTAAGTCTATAAAACCTTGCCGCTAATAAAATTATTTCATCTAGATTAAAAATGTGAATTCAGAAAACTGATAAGCTATCAGAAATTTGATTATCGTTTTAATTGTTAAGTTTTAATTATCATATCTTTTAAATCATTTCGCGCAATTTAAATAAGAATTTTAACAAAAAACTTTCCATCAATAATTCTAAGTAAACGGTATGATAATTGTTCGTATAAAATTATATGGTATTCAATAATTTTTATTGAACTATTTTATAAGTCTGCAAATTGATAAGATGAGAATATTTAAAATACCTTTATGAAAAAACAGGAGGTTAAATGAAAAAATATTTTTTCTTTATGATTATATCCTTACTTGTCCTTTCATTTTTGCAATGTTCAAATCCTACCTCATCACCTGTCTCATTTAGAAAAAATATAACTACAGCGGATAAACAATTAGTAAAATCCTCCGAAGTTTTCGGATTAAAACTTTTTAAGCAGGTTAATCAAACTGCCGGTGATACGAACATTTTCATTTCTCCCTTAAGCGTTTCCACAGCATTGGGAATGGTGCTCAACGGAGCAAACGGAAAGACTTATGATGAGATGAAGTCCGTACTTGAACTGCAGGGTAATTCATTGGATGAAATAAATCAGGCGTACCAAGATTTAAATAACCTCTTAACCCAAATCGATCCTGAAGTAATATTTGAATCTGCCAATTCCATCTGGTACAAACAAGGCATAACATTCGAGCAAAGCTTTCTTGATGTTAATAAAACATATTTTGATGCGCAGGTTCAAGCTCTTGATTTTAATGATCCAGCCTCAGTAAATGTAATAAATAACTGGGTAAGTGATAAAACCAAACAAAAAATAAACAGTATAATCGATAAAATCCCCCCGGGAGTGGTCATGTACTTGATTAATGCTATTTATTTTAAAGGGACATGGCTTTACAAATTCGATAGTACCGCGACTAAAGATGATAATTTTTACGTAACACCTGACAATCCGGTAACGTGTAAAATGATGAATCAAAAAAATAAATTGGAGTATTATCAAACTGATAATTATCAAGTAATAGAACTGCCGTACGGTAGTGGTGATTTTCAGATGCTTGTTATTCTGCCTTCGAGCGGCAGTGATATCAATTCACTCATTAATCAAATGGATGAAACTTACTGGAATAATCTTTTTTCTAATATGGATTCTACTGAAGTAAATCTATGGCTTCCTAAATTTAAAGTTGAATATTCTATTACACTTAATGATGCATTAAAAGCTTTAGGTATGACAAGTGCATTCGATCCGGCTGTTGCCGATTTCTCTAGGATCCGGAAAGAAAAAGATTTATATATCTCAAGAGTACTGCATAAAACTTATGTTAAGGTTGATGAGGAAGGAACTGAAGCTGCTGCTGTAACGGCGGTTGAAGTAGGCATAACCGCAGTGTTTCCGGGAAATAAGGATATTAATATGAAGGTTGATCATCCGTTTATATTTGCAATTAGGGAAAGTACTTCGGGAGCAATATTGTTTATAGGCAAAGTTGTAAATCCTAATCAATAGCAGGTACTTAATATGAAAAATAATTATAAAAAGATATTTTCGTTTTTAATCATCTGTGTTTTTACAAGTTGTTCAATTGATAATCCGGTTGAATATAATATTGGAAAATACTACGGTACCTGGCTATGGCTGCAAACCGAAGGTGGATTTTTCCCAAGAATAATTACGCCTAATCCTGGGACGTCAGTAAAAATAAGTTTTAAATATTTAAATACATTTCAACTAATAAGAAATGATTCATTAAAGGTTACTGCAAATTACAGCTTAGAAATTAACAAGAATAATTGGGATAAGATATCGTATTATAATTTAAAGACATTTGATTATTCTTTTGATACGAATGCAGTATATACACAAATTCATTCGTATTCATTAACAATATGGGACGGTGCATTTGATGGGTTTTTCAGCTTTTATAAAAGGATAAATTAAAAGTAATCCTGACATGTTGAAAATATTATAAAATAATTTTTAGGAAATTAATAAAATGAAAAAAATATTTTTATTTATTATTTTATTTCCTGTTGTACTTTTCGCACAATATAATAATGAAGCTACAACCGAAGAAAGCTTTGAGGAATCAAATATATATTTTCAGAGTCATTATCTTAATCCTTATGGAATACAAAATTTTGATAAAGTTGCGCCCGGCTTAATAAATAATCCATTCTTAAATTTATACGTGAATCCTGCAAACCTTCCCAAACTTGATACCGGCAATGCCTTGGTGTATTTAGATTTTAGAGGAGACAGAACAGAACCTAAAGTGGTGCAAACCTATATTTATCCTGCATATTACTCGATGATTTACTATCCACCGCAGCCGGATCCGCGATTAATATCTCAGGCAAGAACAGAACCGGAACCAATCTTTTCTTTTGGAATTTTATCTTATCCGTTAAAGGGTATAACCGATAAATTTTTATTAGGAGGTACTTATCAATTAATTCAAAAAGATGAAAAATATTATAATATGCCGTATTGGATTTACACTCCGAATTATTACTTAGATGCCTTTAATGTAAGGACTGAAGTTTCTTCCAATGTACCTGTTCAGCCTAGATATGCTGGTAAAGATGAAATGACTAATGAAGTTCATTTATTTTCGATATTTGCCGGATACCAATTTACAGATGAATTAAGCGGCGGAATATCCATGGATGGAGTAATTCAAAATCGAAGCGGAGGTTATTTAAATTTGAATAACAGCGAATACGGCAGTACAAGTAATTATAATTATTCAAATTCCCAGGCATCCGATAGATCGGAAAAATATCATCATATAGATATAAGTGCCGGAGTCGAATACAATGTCCGGCAAAATTTGCTTATAGGATTGCGAGGAGGAATTCTGCATGGCAATGCCGATCAAAACTACTCAACCGGGAACAGCTACTTTTATCAATATAATGATCCTAATGTTGACAATAACTGGAATGTAAGCAATTCAAATTCATCAACAATACAGTCCTGGAACCATAACGGCAACACAAAATATATCGGCTTCAACTTTTCCGGTAACAAGAAGAGTACGCAAACACTTTCCGGTTATTATAAATACACCTGGAGCGATATATTGCTTTCTTCAACTTCTACAATTTTTGATACTTCGAATTATTCTTCTTACTATGTTTATAATTATGACAGTTCATGGTATTCGTATAACGGAAACTCTTATACTCACGACAATAGAACGGGATCGGGACAAAGAACTGTTAAGATGCACGAGGTAATGTTAAATTACACTAGCAAAATATCGTCTCATATAACTGTTAATGTAGGAATCTATTTTAATTCGACAAACACGAAAATTTATGATTCCGAACCAGTTATAGCATCAAGATATTCTGCGTATAATTCAAACAGCTCTAATCCGAATAGCGTTTACGGAAATTCAAATTATTTATTTGAAAATAAACTTTTGAGATGGGATTATAATTCAAATTACTGGACATTGCAAATACCTGTTATAATTAATTTTAATATATCCAAGTACTGGAGCATTATGCTTGGTTTGAATCGAATATTGAATAATTGGGATATTACTGATCAAACGCTGGCTTATTTTAATGAAAGACAAAGAAATGATAACGGTACAATTAAAACCGAGAATAATTTTATTGAAAGCTATACACAGCCGGAGACAAAATTTACGGAAGACAACGTGAAAATTTTTTCCAGCTTTCAGGTTAATCTGTCACCGGCATTCAGGGTACGGCTGCTTATTGATCCCGATTTCGGCGGTAAATTTCTCAGCATCCAGCAATGGTGGCTGAGTTTTGAATCTGAGATTTAGATTTGCAAATTCAAATTTTATTTTTTAAAGGAAATTAAAAATGAAAAAACTCTTTCTCTTTCTCATAATTATTTCAGTTCAAGGGTTATCTCAAAGCAGATTTGGTTTGGAAGCGGACGGAGGCGTTGATCTTATTTCGTCTCCCAATACGTCTTCTACAAGTCTTGACAACGGCTATTCACTTACTGTTTCACCGATTTATTATTTTAACAAAACAATCTCGGTATTCGGTGTTTTCACATTTCATAGAGCCGAAGGTGCAGTTAACAACGGAGGTACAGCATTAGCAGCGGGTTATAGTATTGATAATCCTTATAAGCCTAATGATTATGCTTATGAATTAGCCTTAGGTTTAAGAGCAAATTTTTCGGATAAAATAGTTAAGCCGTATTTTGTTATACGAACCGGGTTCTTATTTACCAACCTAGCAATGTTCTCAGTTTATTATTCGGATTTTACGGGTAATTATGCCGACGGCTGGGTTAGAAAACACAGTTTGGCTTTATATATATATCGCCAGGATTGGGTATAAACTTTAACCTCATTAAAAATTTAAACTTTTTATTTGAAGCAAGATTTAATATGACAACGGGAACTGATTATTCTTTCGTCCCGGTTACAACGGGCATTCAATATATGTTCTAACTATAATAAAAGATGGAGAAGTAATGTAGAAGGAAAATTAATTCACAAATAAAATATAAAAATAATTAAGAATTTAATATGAGTAACCTTAAAAAATATATTACGATTATATTCTTATCGGTCCTATATTTTAGCAGTTGTTCCGATAATACTGTATCGGTAAATAACGTATCATTAAATTCTGACTTCAGAATAAAATACGGGCAATCCGTTTATATTCCGGATGAAAATCTTTTTATTGCTTTTCAAGATGTTGTTGAAGAATCACGATGTCCTGAGGGAATGGAGTGTTTCTGGCAGGGGACTGCTAAAATTAAATTGTTTATTAGACAGGGAAATGAAACCCTATCGGATACAGTAGAAACTTACCTTCCGCAGTCGATTGTTTCAATCGGACTAAAAAATAATTCATATCTTTTTAATGTTAAAGATGTTCAGCCGTACCCAAAACATAATGTTAAGGTTGACATAAGTAATTATGTTTTAACTCTAAATGTTTCTCATTTTACATACGGTTTCTCTGATTCGAAAATAAAAAATAAAACAGGAATTTACGGACAGGTTTTCCTTAGTCCTATTGCGCCATTTGAAATAGCTGGTCACATTAATTATAAACCATTCAGAACATCTTTTAGACTTGTGGATAACAAAAATGATTCGACATTTGTTCGAACCGATTCTACCGGGAATTTCATTTCTTATTTAACTGCAGGAGAATATCACCTTGCTCAGGTTAAAGGTTTACCGAGCCTTAATGATACAAGAACATTTACAGCTTTGGAAGGCAAAATGATCTATATAAATTTAATCTTTAATAGTGGAATAAAATAGAAAATAATAAATTAAGTTAAGTGATAATCGGTTATGGAAAAGAAGGAAACAATATTAATAATTCTTCTATACTTAAGGTATCCTTTTGGGAAAAATCCGTGGCGCCGAATGATTTTGGAAAGAGTGAAGATTATTTAATTTATGAAACAAAATTAAAAGACAAGTTAAATTGCTTAGTAATACAAGAAAATTATTTTGGTAATAATTTTATTGAATAAGTTTATAGGTAATACAAGAATTCAACAAATAAAAGAGAGAGTTATGAGCAAAATATTTTATTTAGTAATTATATCAATTTTATTTGTTAGCTGTGAAAATTCAGTTGAAAATAATATTAATTCATATGACTATTCAATTGACCAACGAATAGATTGCTTTTGCCCACAAGCTGGTGTTTGGGTAAAATTATTTGTCAAATCCGATACAATAGCTAATGCTATTTATATTGCAGATAATTCTCCTTTAACTTATGAGCGAAAAAGACCTTATAGAACGATCAAAAGTTTATATGAAGAAATATCAAAAAAAGACACATCAACATATTATATAAAAGTGATAATGGATTCCGTAAATAATTATCCTTCTTACATATATTTTAACCCCAAACCGAAAATTCATGGTGATACTGTGTTTGTAATTAAAGATGCTCAATTATCATATACGACAAAGAATTATTCCAAATTAAATTAATAAGTTATTTATAACATGGATATCATAAATACTCTATATAATAATTTAGCGATGAAACTGATTATTAAAATAATTATTCCATTAGCTTGTGCAATTACATTTGCTTCTTGTTTAAAAAACAGTAAAGATAACAATTCAAAATTTGTTTTGATTGATTATAAATACGGTATTAAAAATGAACTTAATACTTTTAACGATACTTTTATAAAAGATATAAAGGGCCGGGGCATAATAAAAATTAGGCTGCACTTCAGTAATTCTGAACAGTATGAAATTATAAATAAAGCGCTAAGGATTGGTTTTTTTGAAATGTCCGATACTCTTAGTAATAGTAAACAATATTTTAACGGCTCCAGTGATTCAACTTTTGAAAATGAAAACATTCAATCGCTAAGAATCAAATATAAAAATTTAGATAAAAAAATTATATGGAATGGAATTCTTTCTTATAACAATGCCGAGACCCGGGGATTGATGGAATTAACTGTTTTAATGAGAAGGATAATTGAATCGAAACCTGAGTATAAAACTTTGCCTGCAATGAATAGCGGCAGTATTCAATATTATTTCCGGGTACTTAAATATTTGCTCAGGTAATTATAAAATGATTTTAAAGGATAAGAGTTTTAATGAAAAAGATTCAGTTTATAAGTAATTTTAATCATCAGCTTTTTTAATGATAGTATAATGGAAGTTAGTAGACATATATTTGAAAAATCCTATTACAAGGTGAGAATTATAATTACATTTAGTGTAATGACTATTATTATTGTCGTTCTAATTTCCTGGATAAGCTATAATTACACAAAAAATCTTTATTTAAATCAGCTTAACGAACAAATAAATGTTGTAGTCAATATGCTTTCCAGGCAAATAAACGGAAAGTATTTAGCTTTACTTTCTTTAGGTTCGCCAACTAAAGCAACTGAAGATTATTTCAGGGAAATATTTAACAGAAACAAAAATGCCAAGCTCCACTCCGAGATTTTTATATTTGATAAAAAATTTGATATTGTGGTTCATTCCGATTCAAATATAGCTCCGGGGACTTTTGAGCCGAGACTTCTGATAAATCAGAAAGATATTTTAGATTTGAATATAAATTCTGCTGCCTTATCCATTCCATTTAAAGGGAACGACAATAAATGGTATATGTGGGGATTTTACAAACTTGAACCGAATTATTGGCTTGCTGTTAGAGAAAGTGCTGCAAGGCTGCAAAAAGTGGAAGATCTTTCGAGTTTGTTTTGGTATTTCGGTTTAGCCGGAATTGCGCTTAGTATTTTGCTGGCATTATTAATTTCCGGATCAATTACAAAACCTCTTGATAAATTAGTTAAGTTTAGTACTGAAATAGGTAAAGGTAATTTTAATTTTGCCGTGCCCAAAGGAATGCATGGAGAAATAGGATCTCTTGCTTATTCAATGGATAAAATGAAAAAAGATCTGGCGACGAATCATAAAGAAAAGGAAGAACTTCTTGCTCAAATTGCGCATGAAATACGCAACCCTCTAGGCGGAATAGAATTATTAACTAATCTTACAAAAGAAGATCTTATTAAGGAAAATAAAAACACTGATTATCTTGATAAAATATTAAAAGAATTAAGCCATCTTAAGTCTCTTATTTCATCTTACCTAAATTACAGCAGATCAATACCTGCTGATCCGGCATGGATCGGTGTTTCGAAAATAATTAGTGAAGTTGAAGAAATTGTTAGAACTCAATGTGAAAGGAAGAATATAAAATTTAAAGTGGATTTGAGAATAGATAAGGTCTGGTTTGATGAAAATCATCTTCGACAAATACTTGTCAATTTGGTTTCGAACAGTTTGGAATCGACCCCCGAAGAAGGAGAAATTAACATTAAAGCTTCTACAAACAGTAAACATTGGGAAATAGAAGTTAAAGACAATGGAACCGGGATACCCGAGTCTGAAATGAATCTCATATTCAATCCTTTCTTTACAACTAAAAAAAACGGTACCGGTCTGGGTCTTTCAATAATTAAAAAATTATGTAAAGAAAATAAAGCTGAAATTAGCGCAAATAATAATCCTGTAAAAGGTTCAACATTTACTATTAAGAAAGAAATTATTAATGAATTTTGATGAAATAATAATTGTTGAAGATAATGATACAATGCGGCTGGGAATTATTGAAAGCCTGAAGAGGGAGAAATATAAAGTATCGGGGTATGACAACGGCTTGACCGCTCTTAACGAATTTAAAACAAAAATGCCTTTTCTTGCAATTGTGGATTTAAAAATGGAGCCTATGAACGGAATTGATGTACTTGCAAAAATTAAAGAGGTAAATGCGTCTACCGAAGTTTTAATGATTTCTGCTTACGGAACCGTTGAAGATGCAGTAAAAGCTATGAAGCTAGGTGCAGCGGATTTTTTAACAAAGCCTTTCTCGCCGGATGAGCTGAGAATTAGAGTAAAAAATATTAAACAAAAAATTCAGAATGAAAAGAAAATAGAAAATTTAATAGAACAAAATAAGCTGTTAAATGAGGAACTTTTTGAAAGCTCTGACAAGATTATAGGCAATTCAAATTCAATTAAAGAAATATTTTCAATTGTAAATCAAGTTGCAGAAAAAGACAGTACTGTTCTGGTTCAGGGTGAAAGCGGAACAGGAAAAGAATTAATTGCAAGAGCAATACACCGGAAAAGCAATAGGTCTGAACAGCCGTTTATTAAAATTAATTGCGGTGCGTTAAATGATAATCTTTTGGAAAGCGAGTTATTCGGCCATGAGAAAGGCGCTTTTACAGGTGCAGTAAAATTAAAGAAGGGAAGATTTGAATTGGCCGATCAAGGTACGCTTTTTCTTGATGAAATCGGCGATGTTTCTACAGCAATGCAGGTAAAACTTTTAAGAGTTCTGCAGGAAGGAGAATTTGAAAGGGTTGGCGGAGAAACAACTTTAAAAACAGATGTAAGGATAATTTCGGCAACTAATCAGGATTTGCATAAGTTAATTTATCAAGAAAAATTTAGAGAGGATCTTTTTTACCGTTTAAGCGTTATCCCGATAAACATTCCTCCGCTTAGGGAAAGGAAAGATGACATACCTCTGCTGATAAATTATTTTCTGGAAAAAATAGCGGATAAAATCCGGCAGGAAAAAAAAGCTATAGATAATGAAGGATTGAAGTTGCTGATAGATTATCCCTGGCCGGGAAATATCCGGGAACTTGAAAATCTTATCGAAAGATTGGCTGTAATATCGGAAGGAAAAATAATCGAATCTTCTTTAATAGCAAGACATCTGACGGGCGGAAGTTCAATAAACAACGGATTTGAAAATCTGCCGCTTGAAAAAGCTTTATTTTCATTTGAAAAAAACCTTATTATTCAAGCGATGAAAAAAGCAAACGGTGTAAAAAATCGTGCAGCAAAAATATTAGGTATAAGAACGAGCGTTTTATATTATAAATTGGAAAAGTACGGGTTAATGTAATGAAAAGTCTATTTGAAATATTGTTAATGTCTCTTTTTATCTTTTTATCGGCAATACCGTTACATGCACAGGATTTAACTACAATAGAAAATAAATATATATTAGTTCAGAATGGTCTTAAGCATGAAAGTTTTGTGCTTGATTCACTCAAAAGTATTCTTGAGTTAAGGGCAAACAAAATTAATTACGAAAAAAATAAACTTAATCCAGATAAAAATTTAATTATAAAACTTATGTCGGGCTCGGCTAACATATCAAATGAAATTGAAAATCAGCAGAATAAAATCGAATATACTGAAAAAGAGATTGAAGAATACCGAAAGATTTTAAATCAATTGTATTCGGAAAAATTGGATTCGCTTCAGGAACTTGAAAGATCCGGCGACTTTAAGGGAAATAGAAATGAGCTGAAAGCAAATATTTTATCTTTTACGGAGAAGAAATTATCTGTGGCTCCAAAAATTTCTATCCTTTCATTTCATCCCGATAAGATTCTTGAAATTGATTTGAATAAAATTAAAGATCCTGCGGAAAGAAAAATGTATAAGGATTATTTACAAAGTGCATTATCCGAAGTGAATACCCGTTTAAATAACATTAGTGAATCTATCAAAGAAACCGATAATATTTTAATGCTTCAAAAGAAAACAAATAAATTTATAGAAGAATCTGAATTTGATTATGGTATAACTCCTCAAAATAATATTTCGCAGTCAGGTAATCTAACTAGTCCTGATGCAGCAAGCAGTAACGGCCTCTCATATGCATCGAAAGAAAGTTCAGCATATGTAGGAAATATAAATGAATACAGCCTTTTGCTTAATCAGTTAAATTTTAAAACCTTAAATTCAAAAATTAATTGGAATGTATCAATTAAAGGGAAAAATACGGTTCACAATCTTTCTGAATATAATGAACTTCAGAAAGAAGTAAAGAAGAGGCTGCTTGAATATAAATTAATACTTATAAATAAACTTAATGCAGATAAATGATAAACCGCTTATTCATTTTTATCCCCGCTTTCTTAATATTATCATCATTCATTTATGCACAAGTTAAAATCGGTGGAAGTGTTGAATCAGGTTATTATAGAGCTGAAGGTACTCAATCTGTTGAACAAAACGATCTGTACACAGGCCTGGACGGTCAGTTAGGCTACAATTATAAAAATGAAAAGAGAAAGGCATCAATAAAACTTAGAATACGGCCGGAATTTTACGGCCTAAATAGTCAATTGAATACTTTAAAACTCAGGGGAGACGCTTCATATTATCAGAATGAAAAAAGCTTTACATGGGGTATTAATTTAGCAGACCAAAAGTACAATATTAAAAGCAGCAATTTTAATCTAGTCTATAATACTTTCATACTTTCGGGTAATGTTGAGAGTTATTTAAATGAAAACCTTCCTATAAGTTTTACCTTGGGATATGGTTATCAGGATATTGGATATTCAGGACAACAAAATTTAGATTTATTTTTCGGCGACATGAAATTATTTCAGACGATGGATAAAAATTTTAATTTAGGATACGGTATGTACCTGGAGAAATTTTCTATTACCGGCAGATCATTATTTCCATTTGTAGATTCAGTTACAAATAACGGATGGCGATTTGGACCTGAAATTAGTCTCAATTATTTAGGCGGTGAAGTAATTAATCTTGAATACCGTTTTTTGTTTCATAATTCAAAATATACCGATTCTCCTTCAATTGAACATTGGATTAGATTGATAGCAGGAAAATTGATTACATCCCGATTTTCTGCATTTGTATTAATTGATTATTACATTCGTAATTTTAAGTATGGGCCCAATGCAGAAAATTATTCTTATCTTCTTTATACAACCATGAATTTTGATAACCGCATCTTTTTAAAATTGAGTTATGAAATTAATAATAATGTAGAATTATATGTTCGTTCGGGATATTTTAAAGAAAATCTTTACAGCAACAAATATAATTTCGACGGATGGAATGCTCTAATCGGAATAGATCTTAACAATTAGCAAAACTCGAATCATAAATTTTCCTTAATGGTAAATTAACTAAAAGGGTTGAATTGTTACTTGTAGGCATGACTGCATAGATACATACCCTATGCAGTCAAGAAATTATATTATCAATTAATTTTGGTCTGGTTACATTCTCCTTTTAAATATCTATTTAAATAGTGATCATAAACTTTAAGCATAAGTAAATAACTTGCAAAACTGTAAGCCGCTCCGTGAGCTCCGGGAGGATAAATACGCAAATCGGCATCTTTACCGGCATTTGTCAAAGCGGTAAGCAACTGCATTGTATTTCTTACATGAACATTATCATCCATTGTAGAATGAACAAGCAAAAGCCTTCCTTGCAGGCTGTCTGCATAAGTCATTACTGCACTATTTTTATATCCCTCCTCATTATCTTTAGGTAAATCCATATAGCGTTCGGTATAAATATCATCATACAAACGCCAATCTGTTACGGGAGAATTTGCAATACCGAGTTTGAAAACGCCGGGATGAGTAACCATAGTATATGTTGTACTGTAACCACCGTAGCTGGTGCCCATTATTGCCATATTGGTTGAATCTACATACGGAAGTTTTGCCAGATAATGTGCTGTTTCGGCAAAGTCATGGCTCTCCCATTTACCTAATTGCTTGTAGACTATTTTTTCAAATGAGCTTCCATAATTGGCATTTCCCCGGTTATTAACATCAACGATTATGTATCCTTCCTGTGCCAGATATTGATCCCATCCCGATGTGTTGAATGAGTTATAAACAGATTCGGATTCGGGGCCACCGTATATTGCAAGTATTACAGGATATTTTTTTGAAGAATCAAAGTTAAACGGTTTAATCATTGAGCAATCGAGTTTTACCCCATCCGAAGTTGTAAAGCTGAATAATTCTGTATGTGAATATTCGTGTGTTTCTAGAAACTCGGTTACCGATTTATTGTCTTCAAGTTTTTTCATCATCTTACCGTCGGTATTCCATAATTCAACTTGTCTAGGCTGGTTTGTACTCGAGTATGTATCTATATAGTATTTAGTATTCGGCGACATATTAAAATGATGAAATCCCGGAGCTTTTGAGAGGCGTTCTTCTTGTGAGCCATCAAATTTTATTGAATAAAGCTGCTCTTCTAGAGACGATGCTTCTGCCGATGTATAATAAATTGTTTTTGTATCCGGATTAATGCCAAGGACTTTTATTACATCCCAATTACCATTTGTAACCCTGTTTAATAATTTCCCGTCATAATTATAGCGGTAAATTTGGTAGTATCCACTTCTATCCGAAATCCAGAAAAATTCATGAACCTTTTCCGGGAAAAACATCATATCATTTACATCAGTATAAAAGTTGAATATTGCAACCCAAGTATTATTTTTTTCTTCCATTACTAAATGATGATCACCAGTTACAACATTAAAGAAAAATAGTTTCATATCATCCTGTTTACGATTAAGCACCATCATAGCCAGAGTATTGGGCTCGCTTGTCCAATATAATCGAGGAGTATAATAATCCCCGGTTTCTCCGGTATTTAGCCAAATGTGTTTATGAGTTTTTACATCAATTACTCCGATTCTGACTTTAGGATTTTGATCTCCCGGCTGAGGAATAGCAATCTTTTCATATTTGGGATGTGTGCCTTCATAATTTGTTAATTGAACAAGAGGTACACCGGTTTCATCAAACTGCCAGTAAGCAATATACTTGCTGTCCGGCGACCAATTCCATGCCTGGGCCTGACCGAATTCCTCTTCGTAAACCCAATCATAATGTCCGTTAAAAACATTTCCTCCTGCATCATTTGTCAATTGAGTTTCACTTTTGGCTGCGAATTCGTAGACGAACATATTGCCATCCCTCTCATAGCCTACCATCGAACCATCTGGGGAAAGCTCTGCAGTCCTTGCATCTTTAGCAGCAACTTTTAATTTTTTATCTTTTAAGGAATAAACATAGTAATCTGATATTCCTGATCTTCGATAAATTTTCCTAAAATTTGATTCAAATAATAAATGCTTTGAATCGTGAGCCCATTGAAAAGATTTATATTTAAAAGCCTCGTTTGTATCCGGGAAAGATAAACCGACAGCATCAAAGATCAGGTTATCTTTTCCGCTTGACGGATCATAAGAGCGGATTTCATCTCTCTTAGTATCGGGATTATGTAAAGTGTAAGAATATTGATCGCCGTTATCGATCCAGTTAAGACTTTGAGGTCCGGATTTACCGGCTAATGTTCTTGAGGCTCGGATTGCTTCTTGAAGGTTTTTATAAACAGCTTTTTCCTGAGCTTGTAAAGAATAGGGCAAAAGACCAAACAAAATTAGTACAACAAAAAACCGGCTGATGGTAAAGTAAGTCTTCATAATTTATCACTCTTTTAATTACTTGAAAAGAAAGATTTTTATATTATTAAAATAACAAAGTGAAATGTTTAATTAATAAGAAATATTCGGATTTGTGAATTTAAATACAAGAATATACGGTATTTACAACGACAAGTGAGAAATAATCTTTTTTTAAAATAAATTTTTCCGAACAAATTTTTATTTGATTAGTCCCAATAAGTAATTTTGAGTTAAATTAAAAGTTCAAAATTTAGCTGAAAACATGATTCTACCTGAATAGAAAGACCTGAAATGCTTAATAAATTATTTGGAATCAGTAATGCCACGTATTATTTTTAATGATTATTTTAATAAATTTCTTTAAAAACTTGGTTTCGAAACAAATAGGTTTTAATTAAATAATAATTACAAATTAGAGAGGAAGAACCGTGAAAAAAAACTTAGTTGCTGTTATAGCTTTAATTTTAATTGGCTGCAGTTCGTTATTTGCCCAGAAAGTGACCAAAATCGGATACATTGATTCGCAGACAATTTTAAATCAAATGCCGGAAGCCATTAAGGCACAAGGTGAAATTCAATCTGCAATTGATAATGTTAAGTCTCAAATAGACAGCTTGCAGCAATTATATCAGCAGACATTGGCTAATTATCAGAAACAATCTAATATGATGACAGATGCAAAAAAGAAAGAAGCACAACAGAGAATAATGGGTATGGAGAATGATTACAATACATTAAGAGGAAAATTAGATTCTAACGGAGAAGTTGCTCAATTAAATAAGAAACTAATGGATCCCATTATTGCAAAGATTAAGAAAGTAGTTGAAGATGTAGCTAAGTCGGAAGGTATTCAATTAGTACTTGAAAAAAACGAACAGCTTCAAAACATCTGGTATGCAGAACCTTCTATGGATCTTACATTTAAAGTTTTGGATAGATTAAAAACAGGTAAATAAACTAATTTTTTATTAACAATAGGATGCCGTTCTAAAATGAACGGCATTTTTTTGCGGCTTTGAGATTTTAATTTAGCTCCGAGTGGAGTTAAAAATTTCTAAAAATCAGGATAGTATTTAAAAAAAAAGTAGTTGGAGGTGGATTAGAATTGAACAAATAAAACAAGATACAAAACCTCCCGCTAAAAGATCTAGTATCGCCACCCTTTTGTTTTAGCGTTTCAACTCTTTTACTTCCACACTGCCAACTGCTTTTATCGTTTTTTATTATTTAATAATTCGTTTTTATTTTGATTAATAACGAATTTTTCCCTTTTACTTTACGCCCGATTACAATGAACTAATAAATTTTGAACGATAAATTTATTTTATATGAAGTATTAATCAATAGCCTAAATAGGTGGTTTTAAATACTAATTCAAAATATTTGTTATTTGAAATTAATTGAGGAAGTAAAGTACGGAGCCTGCAATATTAATTAAACAGTGAGTATAATTGTATTTATTGAGATTTACTTTAATCTTTATAAAATTTTTTAAATTGCCGTAAAACCGGGCGGATTGTTTTTTATTGGTAAAATTATTTTAAATACGCTTCCCTTTCCGGATTCACTTTCAACAAAAATATCTCCTCCTAAATTTCTGATTATACCGTAACTTACCCACAATCCCAGCCCTATTCTTTTTGATGCCGATTTGGTTGTAAAAAAAGGTTCAAATATTTTATTAAAATTATCTTTAGGAATTCCTATCCCGGAATCTTTAATAATTATTTCGAGATGTTCGTTAAACTTTTGGTCCTTTATATGGATTAATCCCGGTTTATTCCCAATTGCATCAATAGCATTTTGAAGAAGATTCATAATAACAAGCATCATTTGGTCTGAAGGTAAGGTGACTTTAGGGATACCGGGAACTAAATCTAATAAATATTCAATTTCGTTTTTCTCCTTTCCCATTTTAACCATATTTATCGCATTTTTTATAATATTATTAATATCAATACTATAATTCTCTTTGGCAATAGGTCTGGAAAAATCAACTAATTGACGTATTATATTAGAGATCCTATTTATTTGATTCTTAATTAAACATAGTTTTTCCGTTGCAGATTCATCCATAATCCTTCTTTGCAGAAGCTGAACAATAGATGATATTGAGGTAAGTGGATTTCCGATTTCATGAGCTATACCGGCAGCTAGTTTACCGATACTGCCTAGTCTTTGAAAACAAATTAAATCTTGTTTTAAGAGTTTATTATCCAGAACGTTATTATGAACACTTAAAAAACCTTCGATAGAACCACTGGAGTTAAGAATAGGAGAAATTATTGAATTAGAATAAATCGGTATTCCGTTTTTTCTCATATTTTCTATTTGTCCCGACCAAACTTCTCCGGACAAGATTTTTTCCCAAACCTTTTCCCAAAATTCTTTCGGCAATGTATGACTGCTGATAATTTTAGGATTCCGGCCAAGTAATTCCTCTTTTGAATATCCGCTTGATTTTTCAAATGCAGGATTAACATAAACCATATCACCTTTAATATCCGTAATCTGTATTGGATTTACAGCATGATGAATAGCTTTTGAGAATCTTAATAATTCTAATTTTTCCTTTTTTTCATTTGTTACATCCTTAAGTACTAAAATAATCCGGCGGGATTCTTCAGAAGCAATTTTTACAGCATGAACATCGGTGTCAATTTGTTCCTTAGTTGATAATGTAAAAGAAACATCAAGAGTTTCAGTTTCTCCCAGTGAATTAATATCCTTCACAAAGGACTCCCAGAAATCTCCTTTCAATAAATTTTTAATGTTATTTAATTTAGAAGGATCTTTTTCGATTTTTAATTTACCTGCTGAAGCTTTATTATACTCAACGATATTTAAATTGTCATCAAGAATGAATATCAGCTCATTCATTAAATCAAAAATAATTTTATAATCAAATACGGATGTTAACATCATTCAACTCTTATATAATCAATTCGGTAAAAAACACTTTTATAGTTATCTTAATTAAAATTTATTTTTAAGAAAAAACGGGCGCATTTGTCAGTATAATCATCGGGCAATTAATTTGAGGATATTAAATACGCCGTTTTTTCATTTCAATTTTTTTGATTCAAAATTAGCTGTATAATAACATGCCTAATTGAATCTAACACTAACAATAACTTCAATGAACAGGTTTACAAATTAATCTGCCTTAGAAAGCAACGGAAAATTGTGTTGTAAAACCATGGAACCTTGTATTGTTACCATAGCTGGAACTTACAGGGAAATTTTTATATTGCTGATTAACGTACTCAAGTTTAAGAAGCATTGATTTAGTAACCCAGACACCTGCACCAACTTGAATCCTATTTGCATTTACAGGGTTTGCGCTTACATCAACTCCGTTATACATATTGGAAATTGCCGCGCTGTATCTTACTGCAAAATATAAAGCCGGAGTCAGGTAATAAGTAATATCGCCGCCGTAATACGACCAGCTTTCTTCGGGTGTACCGGGTGCGCTGCCGTTTATATCCGCGTCTTTAGTATAACCGTACATCCCGAATATTTTAACGGGCAACATATTGTAGAATCCGTCTAGCTGATAGGCGGTTACATTCTGACCGGCTTCCGGCGCAATATCACCTGCTTCTGGATTATCACCAAAAATTCCCGAATATTGACTACCGCTTCTATTGCCTGCGTACAAGTCAGTTGTTGAACCTCCTGCAGGATAACCGGTTCCGTTATTTGCCTGATTTGATTTGTATATAGAAGCTGCTAAATCAAATTTTTTGTTCATATCAAGCCAAACTTTAGCATTAACTTCATTTCCTCTTCCTGGTGTAAAGTCACCGGTTGTAGTGCCGTCGCCAAATGCAACCAGAGCATTTATTAAACCCGGTTTTGTCTTTAATTCGACGGAAGGTTCTACGTCATTTGCATCGACAATATAATTGCCGATTAAAGGATTACGCTGAACATCGGCATTATCGGATCTAATCTTCCACCATAATCCAAAGTCTACCGGAATAAAACCGGCTTTAAGAGAAACATACTTGAATAAAGAGTTGTTTAATCCCAATACATCGGAAGATTCCGGTAGTTTTGTTATTGTTATATAACCTTCATCATCATACCATTGTCCGACATGATGATTGCTGCTTAAAAATGCATTGAAGAAAACATCTATTCCATCTGCAACATGAGCTGAGAAATTTAAATTCCCTCTTGCACTCTGAAATCCCCATGGAACAGTAGGAAGATTATGCAAATCGTTATCTTCTTTTAAATATTGAATAGCGCCGGATGTTATACCTGAAATTTTTAATATTGGTTTTGAACTGGATGTATCATCGTTATTTTGTGCCATAATATTAGCGGATAAAAATAGATATGCTAATATCGAAATTAATAATAAACTAATACGTTTCATGATTCAGTCTCCTTAACATATTTTTATTGGAAAAACATCATCGGTTACTTCAGCATTCCGACTGATCGTAACGTTTGCCTATCTTTCCCCAATAAGAGTGCCAAGTTCTTATTTGGTTATTAGAATGTTATTGAAGTAAATTGACTTAGTTTGTTTAATAATTGAAGAATTGAATATATAAAATAGTCCTACCAGAAGTTACTAGACCGGTTGAAATACAATTCATGCAAACGTGCATCTTAATTCGATTATATACCATGCATTCTTGCATTTTCCTTCGTAATTAGTTGAGGCAAATACAAGCCGGACCCTTAAAAAATTTCTAATTAGGTATATGCGAATTACAAAAAATCCGGCACACTTATTGAAAAATTGAATTCGAGTTATTAAGTTCTTAAAAGGAAAGGTTATTGAAAAATGAAGATGATAAATAAATTTATATTGATAGGTTTTTTAGCCGTGGGATTTTTTGTGAACACTTACGGTCAGGCAGATACAAATGTTAAGTACAATGTATTACCTCAAAGTAAACTTTATATAGACGGAACATCAACATTTCATGATTTTACAATTAATGCTAAAGAGATCAGCGGTTATCTGGTAATGAATAAATTAGAAGAAAATGGTAATGCAAAAGCCGTTCTTGATGATAAATCCGAATTGAAAATAGTAATTCCCGTAAAGAAACTAGATACAGACAAAAGTTCTATGAATGAAAATATGGATGAAGCACTAAAAGCAGATAAAGCCCCGGATATTACATTTGAATTAGTATCCGTGGAAAGCGGAACTTTATCCGGCACTCCTAATGATACAAGTAATTTTATAATTAATGGAAAATTGAGCATTGCAGGAGTCAGCAAGGAAATTAATATGCCTGTGGATGGATACTTTTCTAATAACGGCCAATTGCACTTTAATGGTGAAGAGACCGTTAAAATGACTGACTTTGGAGTAAAACCTCCGACAATGTTTTTTGGGACAATTAGAACGGGTGATCAAGTAGTAGTTCATTTTAATTTAGTATTAACTGAGACAAATAATTGAAGAAGGATGTGAATTAAATCATCATGCGTAATCTGAATCATATATTGTTAAAGAGAAAAATTGTAATCTTTCAACAAGTTGATAAAGTTTATTCTAAGATTATTTTCAATCATATAAAAGGGAATGGGAAAAAGATGAATCATTCGGTTAAACTTATTCTATTCATTATCGGTTTTATATTTTTTGCTGCACCCGGCATAAAAATATTTGGTCAGGGAAAGGACAATGTGCGTTATATAACCCTGCCCGGCAGTAAGCTGTGGATTGACGGGTCTTCAAATATAGATATCTTCACATGCAAATCTCATTATGTTACCGGTTATGCAGATATAAAACAAGGAGTGAAACTAAATACTCCCTCTTCCGGCAAGGATACTGTTCTGGTATCCGTTTTAGTACACAGTTTGGACTGCGGCAGAGATCTTATGAATGATGACATGTATAATGCAATGAAAGCCGATGAATTTCCTGTAATTAAATATGAGTTGTTAGATGTCAATCTTTCTTCCCGTCCCGATTCTTTAAAAGGCTGGTTTACTTTAGATACGAGAGGTGATTTATATATAGCAGGGAAGAAAAATTTAGTGAATATAAAAATGGAAGTAGAAAAATTACCTGACGGTAATTATCGGCTGGTCGGAAGCAAGCCGCTTTCAATGTTGGAATTTGGTATTACTCCGCCGTCGCATTTTTTCGGCCTTATTCATGCGCATAATGAACTTGTAGTACACTTTGATTTGTTGGCTGCTCGCGCACCTAATTTTAAAGCTGTTTCGAGCGTAGGCGATTCTTTTGTTAAGTAATATGAAATTTGAAGTGGCCTTTTTAAATGGTTTATCACTTCATTTCGCGGACAGTATGATTTAATGATGTAATAATAAAAGGTGCTGCCGCATATTATATCCCCGTTCAAAAATGAACGGGGCAATTTTTTGTCTGATTATTAATCTTTCCCTTATTAGCTGCATAGCATAAGAAATCAATTATTTTAGATAGATTAATGCACTTCTAAGAAGGTTTAAATTATTCATCGGGTTTAATTGAAAGTTTAACCATTTTGCGGTAGAGAGTTGAAGTGTCAATTCCCATCTTTTGAGCAGCTTCATTCCGGTTCCAGTTTAATTCTTTTAGTATTCTTGTTATATGCTGTTTTTCTACAGCCTCCAGCGCTTCGGTAAGGTTATCTGGCAAATTATTAAAGTTATTCTGCTTTCCATCATTTTTTTGCATGAAAGGAGGCAAGAACTTAATAGTAATATAATCCGAGTCGCATAACAAAACAGATCTTTCAATCATATTTTCGAGTTCCCTTAAATTGCCTTTCCATTCATACTGAAGAAAAGTTCTCATTACCTCATTATCTACGCCTTTAATACTCTTACCTAATTCCTCATTAAATCTACGGATAAAATGATCAACTAGTATGGGAATATCCTCCTTCCTTTCGGCTAAAACAGGCAGTTTAATTTCCACAACATTTAAACGGTAATATAAATCTTCTCTAAATCTCTTTTCTTGGACTTCATTATATAAATCTTTGTTTGTTGCCGCTAAAATTCTAACGTCGATTTTTATAATCGAGTTTGAACCTACCGGCCTAATTTCTTTTTCTTGCAGAACTCTTAGTAATTTTACCTGAACACTTTCAGGCAATTCACCGATCTCATCCAGAAAAATGGTTCCTGTATTGGCTGCTTTAAATAATCCTTCCTTATCCGAATTAGCACCTGTAAAAGAACCTTTTTTATAACCAAAAAGTTCCGATTCATAAAGGTTTTCCGCTATTGCACCGCAGTTAACCGGAATAAAAGGATTATCGGACCTGTTGCTGTTATTATGAATTGCACGTGCGACTAATTCTTTGCCTGTACCGGACGCTCCGGAGATAAGCACATTTGTCGGTGCTGTACTTATCTGCTTGATCATAGAAAAGATTTCCTGCATCGATTCACTTTTTCCGATAATATTATTAAAATCAAACCGCTTATTTATTTGTTGTTTTAAAAATTTATTTTCGAGTATTATCTGCTTTTGCTTGAGTAATTGTTTTACTCGCATAATAACTTCGTCAAATTCTATAGGTTTAACTAGATAATCTGTTGCACCTTCTCGAAGCGCACTAACCGCTGTTTCAATCGATGCGTACGCAGTCATTAAAATAACAATTGTATTAGGGGAAATTTGAAGTGTTTTTTCAAGTAGTTTCATTCCGTCCAGTTTCGGCATAACAATATCCGTAATTACGATATCGTAATTTGAAGCTTTAAGATTTTCAACTGCTATTTCGCCGTTTTCCGCTTCAGTGCAAAGATAGCCTTCCGACTGGAGTACAGCAGAAAGCGATTCACGAATGTCTCTTTCGTCATCAACTATCAGAATATTTTCATTCATAGTTCAATAAGGATTAATGATTATAATAAGAGCAATTACCCCTTCTTGAACTCCTTGATAATTTTTTGTATTTCTTCTTCTGAAATGCCGCTGCCGAATGATTTAGGTTTATTGAGTTTAGACGTTTCCTGCTTCGAAACGTTTTCTTTTTGATGGTGATATGAATCTTTTAACGGTAAATTACCTGCTCTGGCCTTTAATCTCTCTTCAATCTCGTGCATAAAACTTCCCTGAGAAGAATTAAAAGTAGAAGGAGTATTATATTTAAATGAAATAAGTGACTGTCCTTTATTGATTGGGTTTGTTTCAAATGCCAGGCTTTTTATATTCATTAAATGTTTTGCTGTTACATTATCTGATATTATAGATCCTCCGAGAGTTCCGGGTCCTAGCGTCATTGAAGGCGATAATGCAGTAGTGTAGCCGACAGCTCCGACTGAGGCAACAGTATTGACAAGAATTCTGAATGCTGGTTTCTCTATTGCAAACTTCATTATAACATCCTGATCATTTGAATGAATTGCCATAGTATGTCCTATCCCGCCGAACTGTAAAAGTTCAATACATTTGTGACATCCGTCCAGCCACCCATCCACCGTATAAAATGCTAAGATAGGTGAAAGCTTTTCCATAGATAGGGGGTCTTTTTTGCCTACGGCCGAACATTCGGCTATAAGAACTTTAGTATCTTCCGGAACCGAGAAGCCGGCGTAATTAGCGATAAAAGCTGCCGGCTGGCCAACTATTGCCGGGTTTATTTTAAAATCTATTTGAATTGCTTTTGCAAGTTTCTGCTTTTCTTCTTCATTAACAAAATATGCTCCTAAGGCTTTAGCCTCTACTATTACTTTTTCGCGCAAGGGTCGGTCAACTATCATTGCTTGTTCGGATGAACAAAGAGTTCCATTATCGAAAGTTGTTCCATATATAATATCGGCAACTGCCTTTTTATAGTCTGCGGTTTTTTCAATAAAAGCAGGTACGTTACCGGAGCCGACGCCATACGCCGGCTTACCTGCACTATAGGCAGCCTTTACCATTGGATTACTGCCGGTTGCTAAAATCACTGCGATGTTTTTGTCTTTCATTAATTCATCAGTACCTTCAAGTGTGGGTGTTGTCATACATTGAATTATTCCTTTCGGAGCGCCTGCATTTTCTGCTGCCTGCGATAAGACCTTTAAAGCCTCTGCCGTACATCTAGCCGTTCTCGGATGCGGGCTGGCAACAATTCCATTACGGCATTTTAAAGAAATTAATGCCTTAAACATTGCTGTTGATGTGGGATTTGTTGAAGGAATTAATGCACATACAACGCCCATAGGTACTGCTATTTTAATTACTTTGCCGTCAGCTTCACTTGCAATTACTCCCACAGTTTTTAAATCTTTAATAGAATCATAAACATTTTTTGTGGAGAATTGATTTTTTATTTTTTTATCCTGCCACTTTCCAAAGCCGCTTTCTTCACAAGCTAATTTTGCAAGTTTTTCGGATTCATTATAACCGGCTTCCGCCATTGCTTTGGCTACCTTATCAACCTGTTCCTGGCTATAATGCTGAAATTCCAATTGCGCTTCTTTGGCTGCTCGTGCCAAGTCTCTTGCTTCTTGAATTGACTGAAGGTCTTTATCTAACTGCATTGTGTTTCCTTCATTTTGAATACAATATCAAATATATCCTTTGGATGAAAAAGATTCAAACTCTAAAAATTATTCTTTTATTTAATTAACTAAGTATTTCTTTTAATTTATTATAGCCGGTTTTACTTACCGGAAGTAATGTTTTGTCGTCAAGAAGAACCTGGTAGCTTTCTTTAGCCATTAACTCTATCTTTTTTATTCTCTTAACCGACGCAATATAAGATCTATGGAGCCTTACAAAATTATTCGGATTAAGATGTTCTTCAAAATATTTCATTGTTTTTTGTTTAAGAAACTTGCCCTCATCTGAATAAATTAAGACATAATCATCCTGCGCTTCCAAAAATTTTATTTTGTCGGTAGGAATTATGGAAATTTTAGAACCATCCTTAGTAATTATTCTTTCCAAATATTCCGGCCTTTTTTCATTATGATCTATCAAATTTTTTATCAAATCGGAATGTTTTGTTTTATCTTTTAAAAATAGGAAAGCTTTCTCAAGTGCTTCATTAAATCTGTCTTTGGAAAACGGCTTTAAAAGATAATCCGCAGCGTTAACTTCGAATGCTTTAAGTGCATATTGATCAAATGCGGTTGTAAAGATAATGACTGGAGTTTCTTCAAGCAATTCAAGCATTTCAAACCCGTTTATTTTAGGCATTTGAATATCAAGAAAAATTATATCGGGATGTTCTATGTTGATCTTTTTAATACCGTCAAAGCCATTGGAACATTCTCCTGTAAGAAAGATATCATCTCTATTTTCCAGATATTTCTTAATGATTTCCCGTGCAAGATTTTCGTCATCAATAATCAATGCTTTAAACTGTTTTGCCATCTTTAACGAATTTCCCTAAAATTATATAATAATTTAGCTACTAATAAAAAGGAATTCCACCTACATGCAGAAATTTAATTTGGGATAATTAGTGTTACCATAAAAATATCATTTTCTTTTCTTATTTCAATTAGATCGGAACGGCTGTATGTCAGTTTCAATCTATTTTGAATATTCATTATTCCGATCCCTGCGTTTTTACTTGGTGTGCTTCCAGGTTCAAAATTATTTTCAAGAATTATTTTAAGCGAATTATCAATTCGTTTGCAGGTCATTTTTAATTTTACCGGTTCCAGGGCATCATATACGGCATGCTTAATAACATTTTCAAAAAGCGGCTGCAATATCATGTTCGGAATCTTACAATCCAGGCAGCTTTCCTCGATATATTCGGTAAATTCAAACTTATCCTCGAACCTGATTTTCTCTATGTCCAGATAAAGTCTTATATTCTTTAATTCTTCATCCAAAGTATTTTTCTGCTTTTCATTATTGGCTAATGTGAATCGCAGAAAATCAGCCAGTTTTAAAATCATTTCCCGCGCTCTATCGGGATTTAGTGTAGTTAAAGCGCTCATTGAATTTAAGCTGTTAAAAATAAAATGCGGATTAATTTGAAATTTCAATGTTTTAAGTTCTGCCTGCGTAATAAGATTTTTTAGCTCAGCTTCCCTTGCAATCTTTTCCTGAAGGTTATTGTAATAAATAAATAAATAATAATAAGAAGTTATTAGATAATAAAATAAAGCACCAATTATAAATCTGCCGATTAATGTATTTTCAAAAAATGAGGCAAAATCATTTGTATAATTAAATATATTATTTATTATAAAATATCCGGCTGCAAGCCAAATTGCAGAGGAAATTACTCCGCCGATAAAATGTTGAATAACAAATTTAACCCGTCTGTTGTCTTCAAATGAAATATATTTTGTCGGATACCAATAACTTAAGCCTAAAGCTCCCAATATTGAATAGAAGATGAGGCTATCAATAATGGCTGTTTCCAGTTTTAATTTGAAGCCTAGATAAAGTAAGAGAAAGTTTAATAAAATGATTACCAGCCAAAATAAAATATATAAAACCAGATTTTTTGGTTTATTTAAAATCGGATTATTAAGCATTTCAATTAAAACTTTTAATAACGAACTTCTTTTACTTCACCGCCTCCGAAAATCGCAACACCTTTTATAACCAAAGTTCTGGTTGAATCTATTGGCATGCTGCTGTCACGTCTCGACTTATGTGAAAATCCTCCAAACAGAGGCGTAACATTTATTCTAACATCCCAATCAATCGGTATTAGAATTGTGGACCCGCCGAATATCATAAGTACATCAATTACGTTTTCACCTTCAGCCATTTTACATTTGGAAAGGTCTATTTCGGAACCGCCGAAAATAGCAGTAATATTTCCGCCTTTGAAATTATCGGATTTAATTACTTTTGTACCGCCTCCGAAGACCGATGTATCTTCAAGGTAATCTTTAGTAAGACTTTTGTTAAACCTATCTCTGTAATAGTTCCAATCTATACTTCTTTTAATTAGAATGTAAATTCCAAAGGCAATAATAATTACAGGGAAAACGATATCGCTGTTGTATTCAATTCCGGGGAAAATTCTTGGAAGTAAAAAAAATATCCCAATTAAGAATAATAAAATTCCAAGTGACTTATTTCTGGAATTCAACATTATAATAAAACCGATTGCTGCTAAAATAAAAGGGAAAGAAAATATAATGTGAGGTACATTAAAATTTATTAAATCTAAAGTACTTAACAGGTACAATCCTCCGATAATAATCAGTAAATACCCAAGAAATATTCTTGTATTAAATGAACTATTTTGATTACTCATTTTGTTGCCTTTAAATTAACTGTTTATTTTCATTGTGAACTTAATATTTAAATAACAGCTATTGCATAGAAAATCGGTGAATTAAGGATAAATATCGGTGAATGTTAAGTATTAGAATTGTTCCGGTTTGAAACTTTAAACTAAACATTTACTAAAATGATACGATAATAAATTGTGCTGGTAGAAGTTTTGCGGGAGAAGTGCGGACTAAGTCACGTAGCTTAATTCGGCACTTTATTTGATAGAGATAATATCGGCATTAGGGCTGTTGTTTGAATTTCACTTGCAGCCTCTTTATTGAGGAAGAAATTTTTGAATTTCCAAGTAATTCCCGGTTTCAAACAACAGCCCACCAATTTTTAAATTCCATTCTAATCTAATAATAATTTTCCTACTAAATTACTTTCCAAAAAATCCGTATATTTATAGTCAATTTTTCAATTAATACGGATTAAACTTGTCTCAAGAGAAAATATTGGTTACCGCCGCTCTTCCTTACGCAAATGGACCAATACATTTAGGACATCTAAGCGGGGCATACCTGCCGGCGGATATTTATGTACGTTATAAAAGGCTTAAAGGCAGTGATATTGTCTTTATTTGCGGTTCCGATGAACACGGTGTTCCAATTACCATAAGTGCGGACAAAGAAGGTGTGAAGCCTCAAATAATTATTGATCGATATCATAAGTTGAATAAAGAATCATTTGAAAAATTCGGGATGAGCTTTGACAATTATTCTCGTACAAGTTTGCCTATACATCATGAAACCGGTAAGGAATTTTTTCTTGAATTTTATAAACGAGGGATTCTTAATGAAAGAAAATCGTTGCAATTTTATGATGAAAAAGCCAAAATGTTTTTACCTGACCGGTATGTAGAAGGTACATGCCCGAATTGCGGTTATGAAGAAGCAAGAAGCGATGAATGTGAAAATTGCGGTACGCTTTACCAGCCAACAGAGTTAAAAAATCCCAAAAGTAAAATAACGGGTCAAACACCGGTACTTAAAGAAACATCACACTGGTATTTCCCGCTTGGAAAATATCAGCCGCGGCTGGAAGAGTACATCAATAAGATGAACGAAAAGTATATGTGGAAAGAGAACGTATTGCAGTATTGTCGAGGTTGGTTTAAAGAAGGTTTGGAAGATCGTGCTGTAACTAGAGATCTTGATTGGGGAATAAAAGTTCCGATAGATTCTGCGGAAGGCAAAGTCCTTTATGTTTGGTTTGAAGCCGTGCTGGGCTATATTTCTTCTACAAAAGAATGGGCTATACATAAAGGAGATGAAAATCTATGGAAAAAATATTGGCATGATGCCAAAGCTAAGTATGTTGCATTTATAGGCAAAGACAATGTTGTTTTTCACTGTATAGTTTTCCCCGCAATGCTTATGGCATGGAACGACGGAGAAAAAGAAAAATATGTATTACCTCAGAATGTTCCCGCAAATGAATTCTTAAATTTCGAAGGAAAGAAATTCTCAAAAAGCAGAAACTGGGGAATTGACGTTATTGATTTTCTAAATATTTTTCCGGCTGATCCTTTAAGATATACACTAGCTGCGAATCTTCCAGAAAACAGAGATACAGATTTTTACTGGAAAGAATTTCAACTAAGGAATAACAGTGAACTTGCAGATATTCTCGGCAATTACATAAATAGAACTTTAACATTTGTTCATAAAAATTTTGAAGGTAAAGTTCCGGTAAGAGGCAAACTTGAAGTTATTGATATTGAAATGATTAAGCTTATTTCCGAGTATCCGGAAAAAATATCAAAACTTATTGAATCTTATAAAATTAAAGACGGCGTATTGGAAATAATGAATTTAGCGCGGGCAGGGAACAAATATTTCAATGATTCGGAACCGTGGAATTCAGTAAAAACAAATAAAGAACGCTGCGGAACTACACTTAATATTTGTCTGCAGGCCATTTATACTTTAGCGGAGTTGATGTTGCCGATTATCCCGAATTCATCGGAAAAAATATTGAAAATGCTGAACACTGAAAAGACTGACTGGGATAATTGCGGAAATGTAAAACTAAAAGAAGGTAATAAATTAAACAAAACGGAAATCATTTTTCCCAAAATAGAAGATGAAATAATAGAGAAACAGATGGATAAACTTAATATGAATGAAGATAAACAATCCGAAAAAGTAAATGAATTAATATCATATGACGATTTTATGAAAGTCCAGTTAAAAGTCGCTGTGGTAATTGAGGCTGAAAAATTGGAAAAAAGTGAAAAACTGATGAAACTGAAAGTAAGATTGGGAAATGAAGAAAGACAGGTAATTGCAGGAATAGCGAAAAATTACAAAGCTGAAGATTTAATAAATAAAAGAGTTGTGATTGTGGCTAATCTAAAACCTGCAAAACTAATGGGATACGAATCTCAAGGAATGATATTAGCCGCAGAGGATGAACATGGGAAGCTTAAAGTATTATCTGCAGACGAATCTGTTTTAAGCGGCACAAGAATTAAATAAATTGTTTAAAAATGAATTAAAAGATTTAAGTATTAGTTACAATTGCTTTAAAACTATATCCATTTTACCTTGATTTTCAGAGGTTCTATAGGTAAAATAACCGGCTAAATTTAATTAAATTTTAACATAGGAGAAATAATAAATGCTTTTACGGATTGCAACTCTTCTTACTTTTGCTTTAGCGTTAATTTTAAGTTCGTGCGCTCCCGAACATTCTCAAATTGTACTTGCGGAATTTGGAAATCAGAAAATAAAAATGGGACAGTTCGAGAAAGCATATGAAAATAACATTGGAAATGCGGAACAGGCAAAGAAAGACAGTCTTTCTAAATTAAAAAGCTTTCTAAAACTATATGTAGATTTTAGAATGAAATTAAGAGATGCATTTGTAAGAGGATTCGATCAAGATACTTCTCTTCAAAATGAACTCACTAATTATAAAAAGGAAATTGGTGTAACATACCTGCTCGATACAAAGCTGGTTGAACCTGCAATTCATAAATTATATGAAAGAAGAAAGTGGGAATTAAGAGTAAGCCATATAATGATTAGGCCCGGCGCATCAGGCGATAAGAAAGCTGAAGAAACGGCCAATGCAATCCTGGATAGTATAAAGAACGGTGCGAACTTTGCCGAAATGGCAAAGAAATATTCTCAGGATAAATTTTCTGCACCGGACGGAGGAGATATTTTTTATATAACTGCGGGCGAATTGCCTCCGAGTTTTGAGGATGCATGTTATGCCACAGAACCTGGTCATGTATATCCTCATGTTGTTAAAACACAGTTTGGTTATCATATAATTAAAGTAACAGATAAAAGGCTAAGAGTTCCTGAAATTAGAGCAAGCCATATTCTGGCAAGTTTTTATAAAAACGGCAAACCGGATACTGCAGCCGCAAGAGAAAAAATTGATACTGTAATGGCAAAATTAAAAACCGGAGGCAATTTTGCCGAATTAGCCAAAGAATATTCCGATGATCCCGGAAGTAAAATGAAAGGCGGAGACCTTGGATTCTTTAAAATAAGAATGATGATTAGGCCGTTTGCAGAAGCTGCATTCAATTTAAAAAATATAGGCGATATTTCGGGCATTGTTAAAACAAGATTTGGTTACCATATTATTAAGCTTACAGGAAGAAAGGCTTATCCGTCTTTTGATGACGAAAAAGAGAATCTTAAAAAAATGTATAAGCAAACAAGATATCAGGAACAGTACGATAGCTTAATTGCTTCTTTACGCAAAATATATGACTATAAACTAAACAAAAATTCATTTAATAAATTAGTTGATTTAAGCGACACTCTAATGGTTGGGCAGAAAAATGCCCGGCTTATTAAAATTAAAAATGATACTTTGTTTACATATGACGGGAAGTTAATGAATATCGGAGAATTTTTGACTCAGCTCGATAAGCGTTCTGATTTTGCAAATAGGAAAATGACTTCGAGCGTAATAGATGAAGGACTTTCTAAAATCAGCGGCGAAGCTCTATTAGATGAAGATGCAATGAATCTTGATAAAACAGATCCTAAGTTTGCAGACTTAATGAATAATTATAAAGACGGGATATATATATTTAAACTTCAGCAGGATGAAGTTTGGAATAAATTAAAATTAGATTCAACAAAATTATACAACTATTATTTGAAAAATAAAGAAAAATTTGTTTGGCCTGATAGGGTAAACTTTGCCGAAATTTATGCTAAATCAGATTCGGCGATTAAATTTTACTATAGCCTTTTACAAAAAGGAGAGAGCTTTGATTCTGTTGCAGCAAAATATACGGAGAGACCCGGATACAAAGCGAAAGCCGGGGTGTGGGGTTTACATGATGTTAGTTCATCGGAGCTAGCAGCAGAAGCCGATAAATTAAATAATCCGGGCGATTACTCAAAACCTTTTAATTCAACCGACGGATTTTCGATAGTTTCACTAATTGCCAAAGATCCTTCGCATATTAAAACGTTTGAAGAAGCAAAAGCCGAAGTTTCCGGAGCTTACCAAGAAATAGAAAGTAAGAACCTTGAAAATGAGTACATTGATAATTTAGATAATTTATACAAACCAAAAATATATTATAACGAACTTGAAAAAGCTTTTAAATCAAATTAATGAAGCTTTTGTTATTACTTTTGCTGCAATCAGTTTAATGAGCTGCAATAAGGAGCCGACGCAAAAACATTTTGTTGCGCGAGTAAACGATTCTTATCTGACTAATACAGAATTAGCATCAATGATAGATACTAGTAAAGCGAATAATTTTTATAGAAATGAAGTTATTAGGAACTGGATTAATAAAGAAATTCTTTATCAAACTGCTTTGAAAGAAGGAATTTTAAAAGAAGATAAATTCAAATCCGTAATCGAAGATTCTAAAAAAGAACTTGCAGCGTCTTTTTTAATTAAAAAGTTATATGATGAGGAAAAGGTTTCATATTCTTTGGATGATTTGGAGAACTTTTACAATCAGCATCAGGATGAATTTGTTAGATTTTATAATTCATATCTTATTAATGTTATTTCTTTTAGCGACGAAGATAAAGCGGTGCAATTCAGATCTTTGGTCCTTGAAAGCAATTGGGATAATGCGCTGAATGTGTTTAAAGGCGATTCTTCGGTTAAAAAAGTCCGTACGAATCAATTATTGTATGATTATGAAATTCATCCTGTAACCTTGTTAAGAATGATTACCGATTTAAATCCGAACGAGGTAAGCATCGTATTAAACGATGAAAATAAGAACTATACAGTTGTTCAAGAAGTACAACAATTTAATAAAGGTACCGTACCTCCTTTTAATGATGTAAAAAAGGAAGTTGAAGACAGCTTTGTTGCCGAAAAGAAAGATAGTTTGGTTAAAAATTACATTAAAGAGCTTTATTCAAATAATGATATAGAAGTTAGAAACTAGGTGCAAAATGAGATTTAAATTATTTATAATTTTTATTGTTATCTGCGCTAGCGTGCATGCTCAGCAGGTAGTAGATAAAATAGCGGCTGTGGTTGATAATGAAGTTATTTTAAAGAGTGAACTTGATTATCAGGTACGAATATATGCCGCTCAGAAAAAAGAAGATCCTGATACTCCGGGCCTGGAAAAGCAGGTATTAAATCAAATGATAGATGAAAAACTTGCATATGCACAGGCATTGCTTGATTCAATTCAGGTAAGTGATGATGAAGTTAATAACAGGGTAAATTATCAAATTCAATATTTCGAACAGCAGTACGGTTCGGAAGAAAAAGTAGAAAAAATATACGGCATGAGTATTGAAAAAATTAAACATGCACTTGAGGATCCTGTTAGAAAACAAATTATGGTTCAGAAATTAGAGGAGAAAAAATTCGGTGATATAAATGTCCCGCGCCTGGAAGTTGAAAAATTCTTTAATGATTTCAGAGATTCGATCGGTGTTATTCCTGAAAAGGTACAGATTGCTCACATATTTCTTATTCCTAAAGTAACGGAAAAAGCTAAAGAAAAATATAAAGCGAAAGCAGAAGCTATTTTAGATTCTATAAAACACGGCGCCGACTTTGCCGAAATGGCCAAAAAATATTCGGAAGACCCGGGTAGTGCCGCCGAAGGAGGTGATTTGGGATGGGTAGGTAAAGGTGTTTTTTATCCTCAGTTCGAAGCGGCTGCATTTGCATTAAAGCCGGGTCAAATATCAGGTGT
>JBJKQE010000017.1:0-8278 GCA_046705645.1 Ignavibacteriaceae bacterium
GTCATTTTAATGAAAGAAAACTTTCTGATTTAATCAATGATTATAAACTTACAAGAGAAGCAGATATTTCTTTATTTAAAAGCTTTGATGAAGAATCAATTGGAAGATGGGGAACAGCAAGCAATAATAAAATAACCGTAAGGGCAATAATGTTTATTATTGCCGGGCATGAAGAACATCATATAAATATTTTAAAGACTAAATATTTAACTCTTTAAATAATTTTATGAATCTCCTTTATTATTTTGTCGGAGGCTCCTAAATTTTCCTGAACATAATCATGAGATATTTTACCCATTTACTTTCTAAGATTTTCATCTGAGAAAAGTTTTCTAAACTTTCTGTATGCTTCGTTTCTGTTTTTAATTTCTACAGCCCCGCCTCGTTTTAAAAGCTGTCCTGACTCTTGTGAGTTCTCATTTTTGGGGCCAAACATGACCGGAATTCCATACACTGCTGCTTCAAGTACATTGTGAATTCCCTGTTTAAAACTTCCTCCGATGTAAGCTGTATCTGCGTAAGTATATAACGTGAGTAAAATTCCAATTGAATCAATAATAATTACTTTTTCACCTTTATAATTATTTAGAAAAGAAAATCTAATCGTGTTTAATCTTCCTGAAAATTCGTTTTCAATTTTTTCAAGATGAAGAAGTGTCGGTTCATGAGGAGCAATTAATAAGATTAAGTTCTTTTCATACTTTGTAAGTTTCAGAAAAGCCGGTAGTATAACCTCTTCATCAGCTTCCCATGTACTGCCAGCAACCAAAATCTTTTTGCCTTTTAAAACATCCTCTTTAATTAGATTTCTTTCTCTTGCAGATATACTTCTTTGATAAACTCTATCGAATCTGGTATCACCTACTACTTGAAGCTGTTTATCGGTACATCCGAAGGATTTAAATCCTTTTGAGTCTGCTTCAGACACTGTTAAAATCCTTGTGAAATCTTTATATAAAATTTTATGAAAATTTTTTACGAAGATCAGTTTTCTTGATGAATTGCTTTTCATTGTTGCATCAACAATGTACAAGGGAATTTTGAATTTTTTCATTGCCCAAATATGATTAGGCCATATATCATATCTCATCATTACAGCTAGACTAGGGCGTGCTATAGTAATAAATCTTATAGCATTTGAATAAGTATCAAATGGAATATAAGAAATCAAATCGGCGTGCGGATATTTTTTTGAGTTTTCATAACCGGAAGGGGAGAAGAATGTTACAAGAATATTTATATTTTTATCTTTTTTTAATTCGGAAATTATCGGTTTCGCCTGTTCAAATTCACCTAGAGAAGAAGAATGAAACCAGACTAATTTTTTAGTTTTGTCCAAAGGAGCAGCATTAAGAACCAGTTCTTCAAAAATTCTTTTTCTTCCTTTAATCCCTCTCTTTACTTTCTTATCAAAAAATCCTGCTGTATGTATTAAAATAAACAGACAAGGAACTACGATAAAATTATATAATATAACCCAGATAGTTTTCATTAAGTATTTAAAATCATTTTAAGTTTGTCAAACGCCATTTCCGGTGAAAGCTCCAGCATACATTTGAAATGTTTTTTAGGACAGCTTTCCCTGCCAATGTGCGAACACGGCCGGCACGATAAAGAATTATTCTCAAATATGACATTTTTATTTTTATAAGGTTCAAACCCGAATTCACGGACAGTTGAACCGAAAAATACAAGGACAGGTATTTTTAATGCGCAGGCTAAATGCATATAACCTGAGTCGTTGCACACAATTGCCGAACATTTTTTCATATCAACTGCAGTCTGAAATAAGTTATCATCATTGCATAAATTTATTGAGTTTTCAATCTTACCAGCTAATCTTTCACATGGCTGTTTATCATTTTTACCGCCGAAAAGGACAATATTATAATTATTTTTAGTCAACATATTTCCAAGTTCAATGTAATACTCTTCCGGCCACATTTTAGTAAAATGTCTTGAGCCAGGTGCAATAGCTATATAATTTAATCCATTTTTTAACTGAGAATTTATTTGTTCAGGTAAAAATAAATCAAGACCCTCATCATCTAACTGAAACCCGTCAAGTGACTGTGTATATCTTTCAGGAATTAGAGGCAGATTTTTTAATTTATTTATTTTGAAATGAACAAGTAAGAATTTTTCAAAAGTTTTTTTATTGAAACTGACGGCAGGAACTTTTAATAATCTTTTTATCTCTGCCGATCTAAAATTGTTTTGTAGATCTATTATAAATTCATAATTACATTTTTTTAACTTACTTAAAAGTAAATCCTTTTGATTAGTATTATAGGTGAAAATTTTATTAATATAATGATTATGTAAAAGAATATCCTTGTATTGTTCTTTTAAAATAAAATCTATTTCTAATTGAGGAAACTGTTTTTTTAAAGAACGAATGAAAGGAGTAGTTAATAATATATCACCCAAAGAACTAAGCCTGATTATCAAAAGCTTTTTAATTTTAATTAAGTCCAAATATTTTTATCTATCCCAAAATCTTCAAAAAACACTGCTAATTTAGCTAAATAGTTGTTTTACTTCCACTTGAATATTGAAGTTTTATTAATTCTGGATTATTTTTACAGAGATATTTTAAGGAAAAAGATATGGCATCATTACCCCCTCCGGAAGTAAAAAAAGCGCCGGAAGATTCAATTGAAAAAAAAGTTTATAATGTTGTTGAAGGCTTAAGTGAGTACCTTCCGATTGTAAACGATAGAAACCGCCTTGGTTTTGCCCTTTATAAATATGTTTTAGGTGAAGGTGATAATCCGACAGTTACAATTAAAACCGCCAAAGTTAAAATTCAAGGTATTAGCCTGGAAGAATTAGCCGGTAAAGTAGCTGTTGAAATAGAAAAGTTAAAACCGGCAAAATAAATTTTCTTAATATTCGGATATTTCTTTCTCAATTCCCTAGAAAAGAGAAATTAATTTTTAATATTTTAGGTTATTTTAGTAATCGATTTTTTATTTGTGCCGAATATTTTTTAGGATTTATTACTAATGTAAATTTCGCTGCTTACTTCTTCTTTTTTCATAAAAGATTCAACCATTTTAACATCCTCTTCACTTCCGATAAATATCGGTGTTCTTTCATGAAGATTTTTAGGTTCAATTTCTAATATTCTCTTCTTACCATTTGTTGCTCTTCCGCCTGCCGCTTCAACTATAAAAGACATCGGGTTGCATTCATACATTAACCGAAGCTTTCCATTGGGACTCCTTGAATCGGATGGATACATGAATATCCCGCCGTAAAGAAGATTCCGGTGAATATCCGCAACCATTGAACCGATATACCTGGAGGAATATGGTCTTTCTGTTTTTACATCTTCTTCCTGCAGATATTTAATATATTTTTTTAAACCCGGGTGCCAGTAAAGATAATTTCCTTCGTTGATACTGTATATTTTGGATTTTTTAGGTATTTGAATATTTTCATGTGAAAGAAGGAACTCGCCGAAGGATGGGTCAAGAGTAAAACCGTGGACTCCTTCACCGGTAGTATAAACAAGTATTGTGCTGGAACCGTATACAACATAACCGGCAGCTATTTGTTTTATTCCCTGCTGCAGGCAATCTTTTAAAGTTCCGGGTTTACCATCGGGTGATATTCTTTTATATATGGAAAAAATAGTTCCAATACTTATGTTTACGTCGATATTTGATGAGCCGTCCAGCGGATCGAATAGCAATACATATTTGCCTATTTTATACGCTGAAGGGATATGAATTATATCTTCTTCTTCTTCGGATGCCATTACACAGAGGTGCCCACCGTGTTCCATTGCTCTTAATAACATATCATGAGCGAAAATGTCGAGCTTTTTTACTTTTTCTCCGTGAACATTGTTGTCTCCGGTAAATCCTAAGATATCTGCAAGCCCGGCTTTATTAACTTCCAATGAAATTACTTTTGCAGCCAGAGATAAGTCGGAAAGTAGTTTTGAGAGTTCCCCGGTTGCACCGGGATGTTTTTTTTCGCCCTCAATTATGTGTCGGGCCAAAGTCATAAAACGATATTCGGACATTTTTGTGTCTCCGTTTTTTCACCTTAAAATACCTATTAGGGGAAGAAACAGCAAGTAAAAAATCAAACGAATTATTTTTATTCTGATTTATTGGAAATATCGCTTGTATTATTAAGATTACGATGAATTTTATAATACCGAATACAGCATTTTGGTGTATTATTGGAAATAATTAAATGATATTTTATTTCATTTGAGTGATAATAACTTCATAGGGCGTAAGGCGAGGTTTTCCAACAAGTTTCTCTACCCATCTTTCTTCATTGTCAGTGGACATATAAATACCCGATTCTGCAAATCCCGCCAAAAGGTATTTCCCGTTAATTGATAGTGATACTGCAAGAGGATTATAGTATCTTGGAGGGAAAAAGGGATGAATCTTTAACAAAAAGTGAATATACCGCTCGATCCCTGCTGCCGGACAAGGACTATTTTCTGCCATTGCGCTTTAACCGGTTTAGAAGAAAGTATCAAAATTGCTAACAGCATTATTCGCATGACTTTTTTCATGGATCTATCTCCCTCTTTAAAATATTAGTTCATTTTTTATTTCAAAAATAAAAGTTTTTTAGCTGCAACAAAGTTTCCTGCGTGAAGCTGATAGAAGTATACACCGCTTGCGAATTTGTCGGCATTAAATATTACACTATAACTGCCGGCATGCTCTACTTCATTTACTAAAGTCGCTACTTTTTGTCCTAAAATGTCGTACACTTTTATTTGCACCAAAACGGTTTTGGGTATATTATATTTAATTGTTGTCGCGGGATTAAAAGGATTGGGAAAATTTTGTGATAGAAAAAATTCTGTTATTTTTTCGTTGGTTGGAACCGGTATATACTTAGTACCTTTTGGGGCAGTAAAAATATATTTATCAACTCCAATTTGTAAAGGATTGTTATAAATAATTTTAATATCATCGCCGGTAGTAAAGACCGATTTAAAGAACGCCCAGTTCCATGTGGCGCTGTCATTAACTATCTGCGACGTAGGGCTTATCACCGTTGGACTATATTTAGTGTTTACAACCCACGTATACATTCTATCATTCTCATTCCATACTTCAAATCCTTTTTTTGTAGGATAATTGGTATCATTATAATTTCGATCATAAACAAGAAGATTTACCTGCTCGTGTTTATCTATGTTCCAAACCTCGAATGGGATTCTTATAAGAAAAGGATTGCTGCTGCCCGGATTTGGATTTAAAGGATGTTCGGCCAAATTATAATTGGAAGCGCCAAAGAGAGTTGCGTAAGAACCGCCTGATTTAGTAATTAAGATGGTATCTCCATTTATTGTTGTATCGCCGGTAATGCCCGTCCATTTCAATTCATAATCCTGCACCAAACTGCTTGAGTCTGTTGTCCCGGCTGTTATATTGCCGTTATATAATTTTAGCGTAGTATTAGCTGTTGCATTGGGGTAACCAAAATAAGTAAAGTCTTTTATATCGAAATTTGAACCGGAATTAACATTCATTATTTTGCTTCCAATTGAATCCGGAACAAGAAAGCTGCCGTCTACATCGACTCTGATTCCATCAAATATTGAATCGTAATTTGTACCCACGTATTCAGTTCTGCTGCCGGATGACCCTCCCGGACCGTAAACTTCGTGTTTTGCAAAGTAATAATCCGGAGCGTAGATATCGTTGCCGCTGTAAATTGTTTGATTTTTCAAAACCAATTTTCCCGTTGTCAAATCAGTTACATTCCATTGATGTTGAGTAACATATTGATATGCTATAGGGCCATTTAATGTATCAATTCCGCTTATGTCAACTATACCACCCGGATAACCATTGTGATCACCCCAATCATCATCATACATAGTATATTTAGTTATTATAGGTAACGCAGATGGATGAACTTGAACGATTATGTCTTCACCTCCGGCAAACAAACCGTCGGTTGATCTATTTGTGTCTCCAAATAATATAGTATTCGGCGAGTTATCATAATTGAAAGTAATAGGAATCTTAACTCCGTTATTATTGCTTATAGGCCGGTAAGCTGTATCAATTGTAATGCCTGCAGGCAGAATTAATTTAATTCCCTCACAGTAATCAAAATTAGGTGATACAATATTAACTAAATAATGAATATTAATTGATCCCATTTTAGGAGCATACACAGCTTTAGAGGATAAATTGGATCCGGTTAAATCCGTGATTTTACTTAATTTTTCACTGAGATTTGCTATATCAGTCCATTTTCCATCAGAACCGAGCGTATACTTTTCATCGTGGAATGATATCAGATATTTATCGCCGGTCAATTGTGATGGATCCGCAACCGTTACTTTAACAACTGCATTAGATTGACCGGAAGTCTGGGCTACCTGAATTGTGTCGCCGTAATTTGATCCGGATAAATCATGATTAAAAGAGACAGCTATTATTTCGAGCGGGCTTTCCGTATTAGTAGGATTAGCGTTGGAACCGGGATTATATGTATAGGCAGTAACCGCATAATAATAATTTTTCCCTTTAATAAAATGAGAGTCATCAAGGTAGTCCTTAGCCGGAGTAAAATTATGTTTGATTCCGGAATCAGATCCATATTGCTGAGCCCGGTACTCCAGTTGTCCGGTTTGCGGATCGTATACATCTCCGTATATTGTTTTTATCCCGTCGATTTTATCGAAGACAGCAATTAACTTAACGGTATCTTGATATTCATCAGACGATGCAAGCTGATACACATTGTAACCTTCAAAAGAATATCCTGCCTTACTAAAACTGTCTGCCGAGTTGTCCCACTGAATTTTGATCGAATCATTTTTGTTGCTGATAGAAAATGAAGGCCTTGGCGGTATCGGCATTCCACCTATGTTTATTAAATTATCATAAGTGTTTACGGCATCATCTCTATAGCTTTTAACAGTATTTACGGAATGTAAATAATCCGAACCCTGCCCTACGATTTCAGCAAAGACAATACTTTGTGTATCGCCAGGTGCAAAAGTAAATGGCCCGGAAGACATTCCCTGTCTATAATCACTTGGTGGGTAGGGAAATTGAGAAATACCGACAAACCATCCGGTATGTTTTACGGGGTCTCCATTAAAAATAAAATTTGAGGGTTGTCCGGTTACTGGATTAATAATCTTAGCGCCGTTTCTATCAAGACCTTTGAAGAAATTGTAAAACTCTGTAGAACCCATTGGCCGTGATTGATCCGGATCATTAAAATTAGCCGGACCATCGCCGGGATTCATGAACATATATGAAGCATACATAGTGAGATCCTGGCTGTTAACTTTAGGTCCTTTTAAAAAAACAAAACCAACCGATGGCGGTACAGCAGGAAAATAAACAGTATCTGTGGGTTCGCCATTGTATGCATAAATCAAATTAGGATTACTATTATTATCTGTTCCAACCGCATCGTCGCCCGGATGCCCTACATCCGGATCAGCCCAGAAGGAAACAAACATGCTGTCAATTGTATAATGCTGGTATCCTTTATTTATAATAGTATATTTTTTAAAATACATGTTCTCAAGTGATCCTTTTTGTTCGTACGCCCAATACGTGGCGTGCAGCTCTATACCTAAAGGTAGAGTTCCGTATAATGCTTTGGTTAAAGTGGAATCTTCATCATTTGCAACAAAATATGTTGTTTGATCCGCGCCCGGAACGCCTGGTATGTCTACGTCAGGTTCATAAATGCCGTCATGGTTAACATCGGTAAAGGGTGCACCTAAGTTATTTATTGTCCCGGCAGCAGGCCACTTCAGCCAGTCCCATTCATACTGGCTGCGTAAATCTACCGGTGTTGTATTTTCCATTTTCGCTTCCGCAGATAGATCAACAGGAGGACCGCCAGGATAAACATCCGGCCTTACACGGTAAATTTTCCATCTTGAGTCGGCAGGATCGGCAGCATAACCATTAGATAAAATGGGACCGGGCTGCAGCCCGCTTAAATAAGCCGAACCACCAACCCTTACCTGCGGATCTCTCGGCACATATCCTCCCCAAAGAAATCCGCTTTCAAATACAACGGTCTTTCCGCTTCCCTTAGGCCATTCCAGTCCTTCTAAATTTGAATTTAAATTGTAATCGCTAAAACCTGTATTTGATTCGAGTGCTTTAATATTATTAATATCAATAAATGTATTGCTGACTGAAAAGCCTGAAGTAGCTGCGGTCTTTTTAAGGTGAGTGCTATTGCCTCTTGCAAATATAACTTCCGCTCCCGGTTCAAATAATAATATTGAAAGTAGAGACAATAC
>JBJKQE010000018.1:0-3171 GCA_046705645.1 Ignavibacteriaceae bacterium
ATGCCGCTTAAATGGAATTTTTTATTATTCCTTTTGAGTTCTTCTGCCGCTAATGATGTGTAATTATTAAATTTTTCAAAATAATGCTTAATAGAGGGATCGGTATAATGTTCAAGGTTATTTTGCAATTCACCAATCTCTCCGTTGACAATTAAATCTTCATGTACATCTTTTTCACTAAACGACGCTTTGTTTTTATTAAAAATCCTGACTACTCTGCCCGGATACCAGCCGCTGTGCCTAATCCATCTTCCTAAAAAATTTGCCAATCTCGGTATTGAATATGCGGATAAAGATGCGGAAGAATCTTTAAAATTAATTAGTTCATTACAAAGTTCCGGAGTAACAACCTCATCGGCATCAATCCATAAAATCCAGTCATTTGAAGCAAGAGAAACAGCATACTTCTTTGTTTTTGCATATCCCATCCAATTTATTACTTCAAACTTTATTTGAGTGAATGATTTAACAATTTCCAATGTTTTGTCGGTTGAGTTTGCATCTACAATTACTACGATTTCATCAATGCATTTAAGCTGACTTTCGATACATCTCCGAATATTCAGCTCTTCATTCTTAGCAATTATTATTGATGATATTTTAATCATTAAAATTTTTTTTATTAATTACCGGTAAAATTTTATCTATCAATTTACAAACTTTTTCTGCTTTAATCAGGTTTATATCAATGGAAGAATTGTATCTAATCTTTTCAAGAAAGTCCTTGTTGTTAAGATTTTCTTCAACAATATCCGGATAAACATAATATGATTCCGGATAAATTTCTTTAGGATAAGGATGAAACCTGCCGAAATAAATACCGCTTGATATACATATAAACTTTGTGTTTAAACTCGCGGCAATATGTACGGCAACGGTATCGTTTGAAATCAACAGGTCCGTACCTGCAATAATTTTAATTAAATCGGTAAGAGAATTCTTGCCCGTAAGATTAAGAATCTTCTTCGAATTTAAAAGAGAAGCAATTTCGTCAGAAATTCTTTGATCGCCGGGCCCGCCGGGAATTACGATATAATAATTTTCTTCATCAGTTAATTTTTTTGCTGCAGTTGCAAAATTACGGGGAGCCCACCTTCTTTCGGCATCCTTAGAACCCGGGAATAAAGTTGCATATTTATCCGGTAATTTTATTGTTGAATTAATCTTTGAAATGTTACAAGAAGTCCGGGTAATGTTAATTTCTCCATTTAATATTTCATTAAAGAATTCTTTATTTCTATAAAACTCAAATATATTTTTTTCGCTGGAAGCGATTAATCTTGTATAGTATTTATCGGAAAAGATTTTTCTTTTCCATTTTGCATGTTTATCAAGCGTTCCCTTGCTGCCTATTCTAACGGGCGCGCCGCTTGCCCATACTATTTCATCGCCGTATAGAATTTCCCTTGTATAAGTAGAATTAATAACAGCTTCATATTTTTTTTTATTTATATTTTTAAGAACAGAGAACTTGTAAAAAATATTATTGTAAAATTTCTTCCTGTCTATCCAAATAAAAGAATCCACATATTCTTTATCCAGCGCTTCGGCAATATCTTTCCAAATTATATTCCCGCATAGTGTAATTTTATAATCACGGTACTTGCTGTCTTCTTTAATAGCTTGAAGAAAATTTCTGAACAGGATATAATCACCAATAGCATCGAGTCTTATTACCAGCATACTTGCAGGCAAATAAGATTTGTCTTTGCTCTTTATAAATGGTGAAATTATTAGAAACAGGATATAATTAATTAGATTTTTTAACTTAATAACCATAGGTAAATATTTTGGCAAACGATGTTAAATTTACACAAACTGCTTTTAACTTCATTTTAATGTATTTGAAGAAATCCGAAGTTTATTTTAACCAAATTCCTTTTGCTTTATTATTAATAATCTTTGAATATTGTATAGGCCATAAAACGGATCCGAATGCTATACATACACAAGTTGCAGTAATTACACCTGTTATGCCCATATTTAAATATTTTGCAAAGAAAATTGAAAGCGGAATATTTATTACAGCCATAAAAATTGAAGTGTATAGCTGCAATTTTATTTTACCGATTCCATTAATAAAATAAGCGAATATATTACTCCAATTGCCCAGAATAACAAACAATGCAGTTACTGCGGAAAGTGAAAACGGTACTATTACTGAAGTACCGATCCATATTTTATAGACAAATCCTGAAACTGTCAGCATTACAATTACCAGTAAGGAAGTTAATACCCATATTAATCTTATTTTTTTAATCGTGCTTTTTATCCAGAGAAAATCTTTTTTTACATATGCCTCCGTATAAGCAGACCAAAAAGGACTAAGAATTATATTAAAAATAACGTAAACATAATAGAAATATTTATAGGCAATATTATATGTAGTAACATCGGCCGGTCCGAAAATTTGTGTAATGATCATATTATCCGTGGCAAACAATATTAATCCCGCCAGCTGAATAACAAAGAACTGCAGTCCGAGCCCAAATAAATCTTTTGTATAACTAAAGTTGATACTTCTAACCGCCGGAGCAATTTTTTTATATAATCCGGAAAAAAGGATAATCGAACCTAAAACAAACACAAGAATAGGAACCATACTGGATCCTGCGGCTAATAAATAAAGATCTCTATGACCATATTTTGACAACAAGATGACGAATATTAAAACAAATACATTTACAAAAACACTAAAAAGTCCGTTTACTGCTGGTCTTTGATCAGCATTAACAATCGAGTAAATCAGCTTAAAAAAAAGCTGTGCGGAAAAAAGTAGAAATACCGTTAGTACTATTATAGAAATTTCATTATTTAAGTATGCCGGGACATTAAAAACTTTCTGCCAATCTATAAAATTGTAAATAAATATAAATATCAACCAAAGGAAGATCACTCCGGCACCGAAAATTGCATAAGCAGTACTGACATAAGATTTTGCTGCCGTATATGAATCTTTAGCCAATGATTCGGCAAGTTTGTTCCGCAAGCCGTTCCCCACACCGAAATCCATGTACGTTAACCAGGTTAATACGGAACTAAGCGTCAGCCAAATTCCGTATTCAATCGGACCAAGGTACTTAATAGTTATAGGCACTAAAAGAAAGGTGGCGATAAAATTTATACCGTTAAGAAAAAATAAGATTATAATATTCTTTTTAGCTTTAAGCG
>JBJKQE010000019.1:0-10688 GCA_046705645.1 Ignavibacteriaceae bacterium
GGAAGCTGCACACATACAAGCACCATTCCAAGCAAAGCTCTTCGTCATGCAAGTCAAATTTTATATGAAAGCAATAAACTTGATGAATCTAATTTTCAATCCCTGCTGAAAAAGGCTGAAATGGTTATTCAAGAACAATTCAATCTAAGGAAAAGTTTTTATGAGCGAAACAAAGTAGATATAATTGACGGCAGGGCAAAATTTATAGATGAACACACCATTTTAGTTAAATTGACTAACGGAGCGGAAGAAACTTATTCGGCAGATTATTTTTTAATTGCAACCGGTTCGCGTCCTTACCATCCTGAAGATGTCGATTTTAATCATCCGAGAATTTTAGACAGTGATACAATTCTTAATTTGAAGGACAATCCCAGCACAATAACAATATATGGAGCGGGAGTTATCGGATGCGAGTATGCTTCAATTTTTAGAGGACTGCGGGTGAAAGTTAATTTGATTAATACTCGTGATAAGCTTCTTGCATTTTTGGATGATGAAATAATTGATGCGGTAGCGTATCATTTAAGAGAAAACGGTGTAATATTAAGACACAGCGAAGAGTATAAAAAGGTTGAAGCAGATAACAATGGAGTTACGGTTTATTTAAAATCAAATAAAGAAATTCGTACGGATTATCTTTTATGGGCTCAAGGACGTACAGGCAATTCCGACGACATGGGATTGGAAAAACTCGGCATTAAGACCAATGCTCAAGGTTCAATTGTTGTGAATGAAAATAACCAGACTCCGGTTCCTCATATTTATGCTGCCGGGGATATCATCGGATTTCCTAATCTTGCAAGTGCATCATACGATCAAGGGAGATTTGCCGCAACTCATATTGTTTTCGGAAAGTGCGACCATCAGCTAGTCGAATTTATTCCTACCGGTATTTATACGATCCCTGAGATCAGTTCGGTGGGTTACACGGAAGAACAATTAACCAAAGAAAAAATTCCTTATGAAGTCGGTCATTCTTTCTTTAAACATTTAGCACGAGCTCAGATAACCGGCAGAACAACAGGAATGTTAAAGATTCTTTTTCATAGAGAAACATTAAAAATACTTGGAGTGCATTGTTTCGGACATGGTGCAGCAGAAATTATTCATATCGGCCAGGCTATTATGTCCCAAAATGGTGATGGCAATACTCTAATGTTTTTTATAAATACTACTTTTAATTATCCTACTATGGCCGAAGCATATCGTGTTGCGGCGTTAAACGGGATTAATAGAGTAAATAGTTTGAAAAAGAATAATTAATTTAAGATAGTTTTTGCATTTTAAAGAAATTGATTCCATTTTCAATTAAAGTTACTTTTAATTTAATTACTTTTAATAATAATATTTTGCGGATTATTTTGATAAGTTAATTCTCTTCAATGCGCGTTAATTTCATTTCATTTTAAAATTAAAAATTTGTTTATGAAAACAGTAATTTATATTGCTGTAAGTTTGGACGGTTTTATCGCAAGAAAAGACGGCGATATAAATTGGCTTAAAAATTTTGAGAATAATGAAATATTTAGTTCATTTACAAAATTTTTAAGTAAAATAGATGCGGTCGTTATCGGAAGAAAAACTTTTGAAAAAGTCCTTTCTTTTAAAGTCTGGCCGTATAAGAAAAAAGTTTTTGTCCTGGGCAGCACATTGAAATCCTTACCGGAAAAATTAAAAGAAAAAGCAGAATTAATTTCCGGTAAACCGGCGGAAATATTGAGATATCTTGAAGAAAAAGATTATTCGAATTTGTATGTGGACGGCGGAATAACAATTCAAAATTTTTTAAAAGAAGATCTTATAGATGAAATGATAATTACCAGGATTCCTATTCTTCTCGGTTCGGGGATTACTCTGTTCGGGTATTTACAGAATGATATTTACTTTAAACATGTTGAAACAATAATATACTCAAACGGTCTGGTTAAAAGCCATTATAAAAGGAAAAGAAATTAATAAATAGTAGAGGTGTTAAAATGAGAAATGATTTGATCGTTTCGGAATATATTGAAATGAATGCAGAACCTGCCAAAGTATGGGACGCTTTGACTAATCCCGAAATTATAAAAGAATATTTATTCGGGACACAAACTATTACCGACTGGAAGGTAGGAAGCGATATTGTTTTTAAGGGTGAATACCAGGGGATAACATACCAGGACAAAGGGAAGATAAAAGAATACATCCCCAATAAGAAAATCAGCTATACCTATTGGAGCGGGTTTTCAGGTTTGGAAGATAAACCTGAGAATTATTCTTTGGTCACATACAACGTAGATTTAATGGACGGCAATAAATCCAGATTTACCTGGACGCAGAAAGGTTTTGCAGGCGAGGAGGGATATGAGCATTCAAAAAACGGAATGAAATTGCTTCTTGAAAAAATTAAAAATATTGTAGAAAGATGAATTTATTTTAATAATTATTTAGCAGGAGTCAATAATGGTTACCAAAGAAACCTTATTAAAATTATTCAGAAAAGAATTTGCAACTACTCTTAGAGTTATGCAGGCATTTCCAGAAGACAAATTGGATTTTACCCCGCATGAGCGCTCGCAGTCAGCAAAAAGGTTAATGTCAACATTTGTGTTTGAAATGTTCTTAGTGAAATCTTATGTATTTGGAGAAAAATTGGATAGATCGGTTTTTCAGAATTATAATCCTAAAGACCTGAAAACTCTTATCGAAGATTTTAATATTCAAACGTCAAATGTAATTAAAAAATTATCCGATATTTCAGTAGCTGAAATGTCAAAGACTGTTGAATTTGCCGGGACAAAATTTATTGCCGATGAATTTATGTTAATGATGCTTTTCGATCAGATACACCACCGCGGACAGATAACTGTTTACATTCGTCTTGCAGGCGGAAAGGTTCCGTCGGTATACGGCCCGTCGGCGGATGATTCCACAACAAACCTTTAATAGTTAATTAAATAACACCGCAGATAATATAATTTACTAAAATTATATGAAGTGCTTTTAATTCAAGCAATATATGTTGTTATGGATTTGTGCTGAATCAATCTCGTTTGAATTTATTCAATCATTTAAATACTTTTTAAAATAAGTTTAACATTTTAAAGTTGATTTATAGTTATACAAAAATGTAATAAGAGGTCTTTTAATGAAGTATAGAAAACTGGGAAATACTAACGAAAATTTATCTGCAGTCGGATTAGGCTGCATGGGAATGAATCATGCATACGGCATAAGCAATGAAGAAGAATCCGTAAAGGTTTTGCGTAGGGCATTAGATCTCGGGATCAATTTCTGGGATACTGCAGATATGTACGCTAAAGGTAAAAATGAGGAACTCGTTTCAAAGGTTCTCTCTGCTAACAGGGAAAAAGTTTTTATTGCAACAAAGTTCGGGTTTAGATATAAAGATGAAAATGGCGGGTTTAAAAATATGGACAGCGTTTACCTGGACTGTCATCCGGAATATATTAAAACAGCAATTGAGACAAGTTTAAAAAGATTAAAGATAGAGACAATTGATTTATACTATGCACATAGAATCGATCCGAAAGTTCCGGTTGAAGATACGGTAGGAGCAATGGCAGAACTGGTTAAAGAAGGAAAAGTTCGTTATCTTGGTTTATCCGAGGCATCAGTTGATTCAATAAGAAGAGCAAATACAGTTCACCCGATCGCTGCTTTGCAAAGCGAATATTCCTTGTTAACCAGGGATGTTGAAAAAGAAATTATACCGGTCTGTCGTGAGCTTAATATTTCTTTAATTCCGTTCAGCCCTCTTGCCCGCGGATTAATGACAAACACTGTTAAAAGAGAAACAATGCCAGAAAATGATTTCCGCAGAACCATACCCAGGTTTGACGATAAATATTGGGAGAATAATTCTAAGCTTGCCGCCGGTTTTGAGGTCCTTGCACAAAAGAAAAACTGCACTCCTGCACAGCTGGCAATTGCATGGGTACTTGCGCAGGGAGAAAATTTTATTCCAATTCCGGGAACTAAAAAGATTAAATACCTTGAAGAAAATGCAAAAGCCGCAGACATTAGTCTTACGCCTGAAGATTTGAATGATATAGAAAACTTAATGAGAAAATACCCGGATATCGGACCAAGATACAATACAAGTACAATGAAACTCGTGGATAAAAAGTAGTCTAAGGTTGAGCTTTTATGGAAAAAGAGTTAGTAGTAAATAAAAAAATTTTAATTGAAGCGGATACTTCTAAAGTTTGGGATGGAATTACAAATCCTACTTTGACAAAACAATATATGTACAACAGTGAGGTAATTTCAGATTGGAAGAATGGAAGTCAGATCATTTGGAGGGATGCGGGTAATAAGAGAATTCACGTAAAAGGGATTATTTTAGAAATTGAACCAGGACGATTATTGAGGACCAAAGATTTAAGCATTGATTCCGGCCTTCCGGATGCTGAATCAAATTATTCATATGTTGCTTATGAGTTAGCTGAAGAGAACGGTAAGACAAAGTTAATAATTAAGGAAGATAATTTTAACGGTGATGAAAAAAGATATAAAGATTCCGAAAATTTTTGGAATGAAGTTCTAAAAAAAATGAAAGAATTGCTGGAAAAGGGGAACGATTAGGATAAGTTGAAAAAGCATATTAGGATAAAAACAAACCTGCGGTTTTAATACTTTTTTTGTTATTTTTCCACCCGATGCAATCATTTTTATTCGGAAGATTTTTGGTTTGTAACTTAATCTTAAAATTGATGATGAAATTACGGCATGAATAACAACAACTCACGCGGACTGCTCGACACATAATTTTACTAAGGATATTTCACAAAATGTATAAAAGTATTTCGGTTGCCTTATTTATTTTCACTCTTCTATTAGTAATTCCAGGGTGCGGACCTTCTTATGTATCAACTAAGGAGAATAAGCTGAACTTTCCGCAAAACCGGCACGAATTGGATTCAGGCTGGGTATGTAAAAATATTAAAGATTTAAAATCAACGGGGGAAGAATTATCCCTGCCATCCTTTTCATTATCCGGCTGGATACCTGCAACCGTACCCGGCACAATATTAACTACGCTGCTTAACGACAAGTTAATTCCCGATCCGTTTTACGGAATGAACAATAAAAAGATCCCAGATATATATGACACGGGACGTGAATATTACACTTACTGGTTTGTAAAAAACTTTTATGAAAGTGTTCCCGCCGACAATGAACAAGTCTGGCTCCGTTTCCGGGGAGTAAATTACAGCTGCAATGTATACCTGAACGGACATAAGCTTAACAAATCAAGGCATTACGGAATGTTTCTCCGTCAAACTTATAATATCACTTCTTTTCTTTCTAAAGACGGAAATAACCGGCTGGCTGTCATTGTATATCCTCCGGACCCTGTGGGTAATCCGAACGGCTGTCAGGGCGGTGACGGAACCATCGGACGTAATGTAGCAAGCCAATATACGGCAGGCTGGGATTGGATTCAGCCGGTCCATGATAGAAATACGGGAATATGGGATAAAGTAACAATTGAAAAGACTAACACAATCGAACTGAAATACCCGCATGTCATTACAATAGTTCCGGGAAAAAGATTTCCGGGCCAAACCCAGGCTCCTGCTATTATCAGAACAAGTGCGGAAATTAAAAATCCGAGTAAACGGGTTATTGAAGGAACAATACAGGTTGATATTGAAAATGATGTTATTAAAAAAGAGGTATTGCTTCAGCCTGAATCTACAACCAAAGTTCAGCTGCCCGATTTCAAATTAAATAATCCAAAGCTTTGGTGGCCGAACGGATACGGTAAACAGCCGTTATATAAATTGACATTCCGGTTTATCGGCAGCGACGGTCAACTTATGGATGAAAAAGTAATAACAGCGGGGATACGTGAAATTCAAACCAAATGGAACAGCCGTACGAGAAGCCGTGAGGTACTTGTGAACGGGCAGAAAATTTTTATTAAAGGAGGAAACTGGATCACTTCGGATGAAATGTTCAGATTTACTCCCGAACGTTACGATGCGGAAATAAGATTTCACCGCGATATGAATCTTAACTTAATTAGAATATGGGGCGGCGGTTTAACCGAAAGACCGGAATTCTATAATGCCTGCGATAAATATGGAATACTTGTTTTCCAGGATTTCTGGATGTCCGGTGACTGCGACGGTAAATGGTTCGATCCCATGAAGAAAGAAGATCAATGGACACGGCGTAAATATCCGGATGACCATAAATTATTTTTAGAATCAATAGCAGACCAGGTTAGAATGATCCGCAACCATCCTTCACTTGCATTCTACTGCGGCGGCAACGAAATTCCTCCTCCGCCGGATATACTTACAGTGATGGAGGATTCTTTACTTCCGGCTTTAGACAGTACACGCTACTTTTTCGAGTATTCAAATGTTGATAGTATGTCTCACAATTCTATCGGGGGAAACGGAGACGGCACTTATCATATCCAGCCTCTCAGCTACTTCTGGGAAGAACGATCCTTTCCTTTTAATTCCGAAATAGGATCAGTAGGTATGGGAGATTATCAATCGCTTGAACGTTTTATTCCACCGAAAGATCTGGTCCTTCCCGGTTCAACATGGACGGATATGGATTCGGTGTGGAGGTACCATAAATTCAGCGGGTACGGTAAATTTATTGATGCATACGGAACACCTAAAGACTTGAAAGATTTTGCCGAGAAGGCGCAGCTTGTAAATTATAACCAGTACAGGGGATTAATGGAAGGTCATATTGCTCATATGTGGGACTGGTATACCGGGGTGATTATCTGGAAAACTCAAAACCCGTGGACTGCATTGCGCGGACAAATGTATGATTATTATCTCGATCCTAACGGCGGCTTGTACGGCCTGCATCATGCAGATGAACCTTTGCATGCAATGTACAATCCTGTGGACGGAATGCTTTTGGTTGCGAATAATACTTTTAAGCCGCTGCATGATATTATGATTCAGGCAAAGGCTTATAGCATTAATGGTCGTGATTCCCTGGTCTTCCAATGGATAATTGAATTAGGTCCGTCTTCCGTTCAGAAGATGGAATCTGTTAAGAGAATTCTGGATAAGTTGTTTTCTGCCGAAGGAGGATTTTTATCTTTGCGTTTACTCAACACATCTCATAAAATTCTTGATGATAATTTTTACTGGCTGCCTGATTCAACAGGGAATTACAGCGGACTGCAGCAGATGCCGAAAGCAGGAGTAGCGGTTACAGCCATGAAAGTAAGCAACGGACGAATCAAAGTTGAGATTGATAATCCGCCGGGAGGACCGGTTGCGTTTTTCAACCGTATTTCTCTTGTGAACGGGATAACTAAAAATAGAATACTTCCGGTTTTCTACAGCGACAATTATGTTTCCGCATTACCCGGAGAAAAGAAAACGGTTTTTATTGACTACACTGATAAAGACTATATTAGTAATGCCGAAGTTTCGATAAGCGGTTGGAATGTAAATGAACAGAATGTTGTAATTATAAAATGAAAGAAAAACGGGACTAAAGATTATCCGTATGAGTGAATGATTGAAATGATAAAATTGATCATCTTAAATTAAACAAACCAATCCGTTGGTTAATAAAATGTAAAATAATATTAACCAATGGGCTTATCTATTGTTGTTCCTTGGATTTCCTGGTAAATACCTCTTTCCATGAAGATATTCAGCCGGGTAATCATTTCCCGGATATCGAATCCAATTTTTTTGTATTCCTTTTGTACAGCCTCTTTAGCTTTGGAAATATAATTTTCATCCTCCCATTCAGCAATAGTAATAATGACTGACTTTCCGTCATCATCTGTTCGTCTATACACTTTATCACCTATAAAGCCCGGGAAATTTTTAATGAGATTCCTATTATAGTTCATTCTATTTGTAAATTCTTCTATCGCATTTTGAGGGACTAAAAACTTATCAATTAAAATTTGTTTCATATAGTTATCTTTCATAGCTTTTTATTTTAAGAAATCCGCTGACCGTTAAAATTAGAGTTAATGGAAGTATTTACGATAAAATGTTTCAACTTTTCAGGATTAGATATCGAATAAATATTTGAAATTTTATCTCCGGTTATTTCCAGGCATATAACACTGAAGGGATCTTTGTCTGAGCTTACCATTATAGACGGTAATCCGTTAACAATAACTTTTTTAAAGTTTGAATACGGCAGCAACCTTTGAACTTTATCGGTAATTTTAATTACGAACATTGCCGAATTGTATTTTCCCTTTAACGGTTTATTTAAAGCGCCGATTTTTTCGCTGCCCGAAACAAATGTTCTGCCCCCGCCGTCTGCATAAATAATAATATCTTCTTTCAATAATTTAATAAGTCCGTCAAGATCGCCTTCACTTGAAGCTTTGATAAATTGATCCAGAATTTTCTCATGCGTTTTAATATCTACTTTAAACCGTTTTTCATTTCCTTTAAGATGATCCTTTGCGCGTTTAAATATTTGCCTGCAGTTGTCTACCGACTTACCAATTATTTCGGATATTTCGGAATAATCATAAGCGAAAATTTCCTTTAAAAGGAAAACTGCTTTTTCATGAGCGGTCAGCTTTTCCAGCACATACATCATTCCTATAGAAAGAGTATGATACATATCAACCGATTCAACGGATTTTGTGGATTCGCTGTTTATAATTGGTTCCGGCAGCCACAAACCGGTGTAGGCTTCCCGTTTCTTTCTTGCCGTTTTTAAATAATTAATGCAGCTGTTCGTGATGATCTTAACCATAAATGCCTTAGGATGAGAAATATTGAGTGTATCAGCAGAAATCCATTTAAGATATGTTTCCTGCACTGCATCTTCCGCATCCTGAATACTTCCCAGCATATCGTAGGAAATGGAGAATAAAAGGCTTCTATACTCCAGGAATTTTTCATCTTTATTCATGAGAACAAATATCCTCAATTTATTTTATATATAAGACAACCATGAACGCAATTTTGTGACATTGTTTTATTAGTAAGATGTCACAAGTAAGCAGCTATTCTTGTCATATGAATAACAATAATTTTTTATTAAAACTTTTTTCAATTAAATATTAATATAACCGGAAGGAATTGCAAATTGAAAATAATTGTACTGGGTGCTTCCAGAGGCACAGGATTATATATAACCAAATTAGCTGCTGAAAAAGGATATGAAGTTACTGCAGTAGCTCGTAAAATTTCAACCGACGCTTTCAATTGTGTTGATTTACAGCAGAATCGGCAGAATTTAAAGCTGATTAGCGGCGATGTTCTAGTACCCTCTTCATTTGAAACCAATATTGAAGGAAATGATGTTGTTATTTCCTCAATCGGAATTGATAATAGGATGCCTACCGAACTTTATTCAAAAGGCATATCGAACATTATAAATGCGATGCTTAATTATAATTTGCGGCGTTTAATTTGTGTTTCTGCACTAGGGGTAGAAGTTACTCCCGGAATGCCGGCAGTATTGAAGCTGGCAACAAAATTTATTCTTCAGCCGCTCTTTAAAAACAACTTTTCGGATCTTTTGAGAATGGAAGATATTGTAAAGAAAAGTAAACTAAATTGGACAATTGTCCGGCCGCCGCGTTTATTAGATGGAATACCAACAGGTAAATACAGGTTTGCAGTAAATAATTATCTGCGTAATCCGTTTAAAATAAGACGATCTGATTTAGCACACTTTATTGTTAACAATATTAATAATGTGCAAATAGCCTGCTCAAAAGTTGAAATTGCATATTAAACGCGGGGAAACTGATTTTGAGTATTTGCGGATACTCCACGGTAATAAAAAACATTTACTTGTCAGGCGCCTGCACTAAGCCCGGTCATAATTATGATAATGTTCTCTTGGTTAGGTAAAGAATGATAACTTCACTTAAAGGTTTTAACTGTTTTTGTTCTCTACTATATAATTGAGTATCCGGAAATTCAAATAGACTTATTGTTTCTTAAAATTATAATTTCCAATTTTACATAGTAAATAAAACTTCTCTTAATGCGGAATAAGATATAAATTAAAAGAGGGAAAATAAAAATGGGAACAAATCTTATTGAACGCAGAGACTTCATAAAAAAAGTGCTTGGCGGAATTGCACTTTTATCGCTTGACTGGCAGACATTTCCAAAAGGTTTCGGCAAAAACTTAGATGAGAACGAATATGACGCAATAATTATTGGTTCCGGTTTAGGCGGATTAAGCTGTGCTGCGGCATTTGCACGGCAGGGATTTAAGCCGCTGGTAATTGAACAGCATACTAAAGTCGGCGGATATGCAACTACGTTTATGCGTCCCGGCGGATTTGTTTTTGATGTATCGCTTCACTCCACAACCGTCGGGGAAAGAAACGGAATTCACAATCTTATCCCGGGATTTCCTGAGATAAAAGAAGTTGAATTTGAACCTCACCCAAATCTGTATAGAATTATTTTTCCCGATTATGATATAAAAGTTCCGCAGAAAAATATAAAAGAATATATAAACAATCTTATTGAATTATTCCCCGAAGAAAAAGCTGGCATAGAAGGAATATTTGAAGACATGGAGGGAATAACAAAAGATATTGGAAAATATTCTGCCGCAAACGGAAATGTTAATATGAACACCTTTGCACAGGATTTTCCGTACTTATTAAAAGCGTACAACCGCACCTGGGGAAACCTTGTTGATGCAAGAATAACCAATCCGAAACTTAAAACAATTGTTTCATC
>JBJKQE010000020.1:0-18619 GCA_046705645.1 Ignavibacteriaceae bacterium
CGGAAACTTTTCCTTTTAACAAACCGCCAAGTGTAAAATGCCGGCGATAAACTTCCAATAAAAGCTCGGAACGGTGACAGGGTATATCTTCGGGATCTCCGGTAGCCTGATATATTTGACATGCAACGGCACAGTGCGAACATCTTGCACTCATTCTGGCAAAATGATCTAACACAAATTTATAATTGGAATGTTTAAGGATTGCTGCAAAGGCTTCTAAAAAACGGCGGGGACGATCCTCAGTATTAAATTCTTCTATATTATAACGAACATTTAACTTTTGCTTTTCCGATACCTCCGGTTTAACAGAAGATTTAAAAGCTTTTGCCCTTTCTTCATCGGTTATTCGTGTAGTTTTCATTTATATTCCGTTTTTTCAGTATGGAAATATTTAAAAATGAATGACGAATAAACAAGTTTATAAATTTGTTTGTAATCTAAATGTTGTTTAAAATCTTTTACATATCATTTTAATAAACTTTAAAAATTAAGAAATGATTTTATTCGAGCTGAAAATTTTATTGTGTTAGTTTAATATATTATTGTAAAAATGTATAAGTAATCCCGCCTTTTGTATACGCTCTATAGAAATAACTTGGTTAGTTTAGTTTTGTAAGTTTGAACAAATAAGAAAGAATTTATAGGAGAAATTTTTTATGATTTTAGAAGAAAAATATACACTGTCAAATGGAGTTGAGATTCCAAAGCTGGGTCTCGGGACATGGTTTATAAGTGATAAAGATTCTATACAGGCAGTGAAAGATGCTGTAAATATTGGTTATAGGCATATAGATACAGCTCAAGCATATCAAAATGAGAACGGAGTTGGAAAAGGTATTAAAGAGTGCGGACTGAAAAGAGAAGAGATATTTGTAACTACAAAACTTGCTGCGGAAGTGAAGTCTTTTAAAGAGGCTGTAGCATCAATTGATAAATCACTTAAAACATTGGGACTTGATTATATTGACATGTTGATTATTCATAGTCCGAAACCATGGACAAAATTCGGCGGCGATGATCATTACTTTGAAGGAAATCGTGAAGCATGGAAAGCTCTTGAAGAAGCATATAAAGCGGGAAAACTTCGTGCAATTGGTATTTCAAACTTTGAAAAAGCAGATATTGACAATATACTTGAATCTTGCTCCGTAAAACCAATGGTAAATCAGATTTTGGTGCACATAAGCAACACGCCTAAAGAACTTATTCAATATAATAAAGAGAGGGACATTCTTGTGGAGGCATATTCACCTCTTGCACACGGAGAAATAATGAAAAATCTGGAAGTTAAAAAAATGTCTGAGAAATATGGTGTCTCAGTACCGCAATTATCTATACGTTACTGTCTTGAGCTTGGCCTCCTTCCATTACCCAAAACTGCAAATCAGGCGCATATGAAAACAAATGCAGATGTGGATTTTATAATCGCTGACGAAGATATTGAATTCCTAAAAAATGTGGAACAGATCAAAGATTATGGAGATGCAAGCGTATTTCCTGTTTATGGAGGAAATTAAATCTTAAATTAATGATTGATTAAACTAAAGGATATATGATATGGAAATAATAAAAAACGGCACACTGGAATCGGTTAAAGGACCTGAAGATTGGTTTACCGGAAACGTAAGAATAGATCCGTTATTTGCGAAAAAAGATGTAACAAAAGGAGCAGGTGCACTTGTAACATTTGAAGCTGGCGCCCGAACAGCCTGGCATACTCATCCGGCAGGACAAACGCTAATTATAGAATCCGGTTTGGGCTGGGTGCAGCATGAAGGCGGTCCAATTGAAGAAGTCCGTCCTGGTGATGTTGTATGGTTTGAACCGGATGAAAAGCACTGGCACGGGGCTTCACCTAAAAAGGCAATGAGTCATATCGCTATTCATGAAGAAAAAGATGGAAAAGTAGTAGAGTGGCTGGAGAAAGTTACTGATGAACAATACTCAAAATAAGTAGTCAAAAAGAGCTTAGAGAATATCATGGCGCGAATATTTATTACAGGCTCAGCTGATGGATTGGGAGAATTGGCTGCAAAATTATTGATTGAAAAAGGACATAAGATTGTATTGCATGCTCGTAATTCAAAGCGTGGACATGATGCGATGAGAAAAACGCCAGGTGCAGAGAGTGTATTAACCGGAGATCTATCAAGCATCGAAGAGACAATCAAAGTTGCTGAGCAGGTTAATACATTGGGTGACTTTGATGCCATAATTCATAACGCCGGAGTTTACATGGCTCCATCAAGTGAAATTTTCAACGTAAATACATTAGCGCCTTATATTCTTACATGCCTGATACAAAAACCTAAGCGATTAATTTATCTATCATCAGGAATGCATTTCCATGGTCATTCAAAACTGGTAAACTTTAAAAGCAGCATAACGTATTCAGACTCAAAACTTCACATAGTAATGCTTTCCAAGGCAGCAGCACGCAAATGGCCCGGCGTATATTCAAATGCAGTCGATCCGGGATGGGTTCCTACAAAGATGGGAGGAAGAGGAGCACCTGATGATCTGCAAAAAGGATACGAAACGCAGGTTTGGCTAGCAGTTAGCAATGATGAGAAAGCTAAAGTAACAGGAAAGTATTTTTATCATCAAAATGAAAAAAAATGTAACCCGGAAGCTGACAATATAATACTTCAAAATAAATTATTAGACTTATGCAAAGAGATTACAGGTATTTCATTTGCTTAAATTGAAGCTAATACTATTAATTATATTTGAAAGAATAAATAAAATTAAATAAGTTATTGTATGAAACACTTCAAAACAATTAGTGAATTACATAAAGTACAGGGTTATCCCCCTCCGGAAAATCCATTGTTTGGATTAAAATTACTTGAGGAATCTGCAATTCCGATAAATGTTCCTGAAATTTCTTATGACTTCTATTTTATTTGTTTTAAGAAATTAAAATCTGGAAATATTTGGTACGGGAAAACAAAATATGATAATGACAGCGGATTTATGTATTTTATGAAACCAAGGCAAATTATCTCCCTCCACGATGTTAAGTATCGGGATAAAGGATTCTCGATTGAAATTCATGAAGATTATTTAACAGGCCATCCCTTGTTTTCGGATATTAAGAAATACGGCTTTTTCGATTATGAAATAAATGAAGCACTTCATCTCTCACCTAGAGAAGAAAAAATTATGTGGTCGCTATATCATAAGATGGAAACAGAATATCATAATAATCCCGATGAATTCAGCAAATCGATCATCCTTTCGCATCTTGATGCAATGTTAAAGTATGCACAGCGTTTTTATAAAAGACAATTCATAGACCGCAAACCATTATCCGGTATTACAGTTACAAAATTTAATAAACAATTAAATGAATATTTTGAAAAAGGAGAAGCTGAAAGGAAAGGATTACCAACCGTAAATTTTATGGCTAATCAGCTTAATCTTTCTGCAAAATATTTAAGCGATTTGTTAAAACAAGAAACAGGTAAAACAGCTCTTGAGTTAATACATCTTTATGTAATTTCAGAAGCTAAAAATTTATTGGTTGAGGGTGATAAAAGTATTTCGGAAATCGCTTATTACCTCGGCTTTGAAAACCCTCCGTATTTTTCACGATTATTTAAAAAAGAATTAGGCATAAGTCCAACTGAATTTAAATTGCAGATTATGAATTAGAACTTTTGAGAAAAAATATTGAACAGGTTTTAAGGATTACAATGAAAATAAATGATTTAAATAAAATAACTGAAACTTTTAACAGTACGGAAAAAATGCCCGTACTGTTCCTTGGCCACGGAAGTCCGATGAATGCAATTGAAGAGAATGAATTTGTTCAAGGTTTTCGTAAAACTGCGAGTGAAATTCCAAAACCGGAGGCAGTATTATGTATATCTGCTCATTGGGAAACAAGAGGAACTTTCGTTACCGCAATGGTAAATCCAAAAACGATTCATGACTTTGGAGGTTTCCCGAAAGAATTGTATGAGGTACAATATCCTGCCCCGGGATATCCTGAGCTCGCAAAGGAAACAAAAAGTATCATCAGAAAAACCGAAGTAGGATTGGATGCTCAATGGGGACTTGACCACGGAGCCTGGTCAGTAATTAAACATATGTATCCAAATGCCGAAGTTCCGGTGATCGAACTGAGCCTGGATTACCGGCAGTCACCTCAATATCATTATGAACTTGCAAAAGAACTCGCATCGCTCCGCAGTAAAGGAGTGCTGATTGTCGGAAGCGGAAATATGGTTCACAATTTACAAATGATCGATTGGAACAGGTTGAATGAAATCGATTACGGTTATGACTGGACACTTGAAGCAAGTGAGAAGATGAAAAAATTTATATTGTCAGGAGATCACAAGCAGCTTATTAATTACCAGTCACATGGTAAAGAATTTAATTTAGCGGTGCCGACTCCTGAACATTTTTTGCCTTTATTGTATGTTCTTGCTTTAAAGGACAAAAATGAAGAAGTAAGCCTCTTTAATGATAAAGCAGTAGGCGGTCCACTTACGATGACCTCAGTAAAATAAAAGGATTTTAAAATTATATTGGTTAAAAAAGGGATGAAGCTGTCTCCCTCCCTCTAGCTTTGACTTTGATTTATTTAAGGATTTAAGTTTTACTTTAATCTTTATTGGTTGCGTGCATCTGCAAAATGGGATTTCATCACTCATGGCTTGAATAAATGAAGGACTTAAAAGGAAGTTCTTTTCAGATGATTAAATTTAAAATAAAATATCCCGACTTGTGTCGGGATTTTTTTTAAGCTCCGAGAGCAGTCCGTCGACTGACGGATCGAACCTGCAACCATTATTTATAATTTTTTCTTATCAATTCCCATACAAATGCACGCCTTCTGCTTCATTTTAATTGTTTCTCCCTTCTAATTGCTTCAGATCGTGTTGCATATTTTTCGGTATAAATTATCTTCCAAAGTTTGTACCGCTTTGCGTAGGTAGAAAGCAAACCATTATTGTGTTCTATCAGTCTTCTTTCAATATCTTCTGTTTGACCAATATAAATTTTATTATATTTCGGTGAATATAAGACATAGACTCTATACATAAATCAGTCCCCTATTCTTAAGTCTACCAATGGATAAATAAAAACCCCAAATAAAATTGGGGTTTTCTTTCGCTCCGCGAGCAGGACTCGAACCTGCAACCCTTCGGTTAACAGCCGAATGCTCCACCATTGAGCTATCGCGGATTGTTGTTAGTTTCCTTAATAAATGAACATATTCTCACCTAAAAGGAAACTAAAAATAAGGACAAATGCCAAATTTGTCAAGCTTTATTAATCCTTATAAAATTTATTTTTTATGTAAAAATGTAAGCTTCTCTGAAAATAAAAATTGGTTTTAAAACCGAAAAATTTAGCTCTTAGCTTGATATGTGTACTGGAATACATCCATCAATTCACTTTTAAACTGGGAAAATATCTTCCCTGTCAAAACATAAAATAGTAAAGATATAAAATTAGTGTAAAAGGCAACTTAAGAAGAGTTTATATAACTGTTGATCAAAATTCTTAGGAAATTTTCATATGAAGAAAAAAATAATTTTAATTAGCTCTGCAGTTGTAATAATTGCAATTGCAGCATTTATATTTATTAAAAGTAAGGATACGCCTGAATATAATTTTAGAACAACTGAAATTAAGTCGGGAAATATTGATTTGACTGTAACAGCTACCGGTCAACTTAGTGCAGTTACAACTGTGGATGTCGGAACTCAAGTTTCCGGTACTATAGTAAAACTTAATGCCGATTTTAATTCTAAAATACGCAAAGGAGAAATAATTGCTGTACTCGATACAACTACTTTGTATGCAAATGTAGAAGACGCAGAAGCTAACTTAAACCATATTGATGCTCAAATTATTGCGGCGAAAAGCAACTATCAAACCGAACAGGCTTTATATAATAGAAAATTGGATTCACAGACTAATTATGATCTGGCACTTTCAAATTATAAATCCCTTATAGCTCAAAAACAGCAGGCTGCAGCCGATCTGCAAAAAGCTAAAATAAATCTGCGTTATGCAACTATTAAAGCTCCTATAAACGGAATTGTAATTTCGCGAAACGTGGATGTCGGTCAGACTGTAGCTGCAAGCTTAGCCGCACCTACATTGTTTTCTATAGCGAACGATCTAAAAAGCATGCAGGTGCAGGCTGATGTAGATGAAGCCGATATAGGTAAAGTAAAAGTAGGCCAGGATGTAAGCTTTACGGTCGATGCATACCCAAATAAAACATTTGACGGCGTAGTTTCCCAGGTTAGGTTAGCCCCGCAGGAAATTCAAAACGTAGTTAACTATACCGTAATAATTAATGTTGACAACGATAAACTTTTATTAATGCCCGGCATGACTGCGACTGTTTCAATTAATATATCTCACCAAGACAGCGTTTTAGAAGTGCCTGATATAGCTTTTTACTTTCAGCCTGCTCAAAATATGATTGATCAAACATTCCTGCAAAAGAGAAAAGAAAACGAAAGTTCTTATAAATTCAATCATTCTTCCAAGGAAACTAACAGATACGCAGCAAATGTTCATGCAGTTTTTTCAGGACATGATCAATCATCATTTCAACAAAATAGAAAAACAATATGGCTTTTGGATAAAAATAATAAAATATATCCAGTAAGAGTTAAAACCGGTTTAGACGATGGTACAAATACACATATAGAAAGCCGCAGGATAAAATCCGGTGATCAAGTTGTGTTAGGTACTTTAAGTACGAATGTTCCGCTAACAAAGAATGTTAATCCGTTCCAGCCTCAGAACAGGTTTAGAAGAAGAAACCGCGGAAGATAAAATTATGGAATCGAAAATTATGAATAACAGCATTATAAAAGTTGAAAATCTAACCAAGATATATAAAGTCGGCGAAATTGAAGTTCACGCAATTAGGGGAGTTTCATTAGAAGTAACGAAAGGAGAATTTGTTGCAATAATGGGAGCCTCAGGCTCAGGTAAATCAACATTTATGAATATTCTCGGATGTCTGGATGTACCTACTTCGGGAAGTTATTCTCTTGAAGGGACTCAAATCAGTCAGCTTACAAGAGACCAGCTTGCAAGAATACGAAACGATAAGATCGGATTTGTATTTCAAGGATTCAACTTGCTTTCACGAACTACAGCTGTAGAAAATGTTGAACTACCGCTTTATTATAAAAGGACCGGCACTAAAGAAAGAAGAGAATCAGCAATGGAAGCTTTGGAATCCGTCGGGTTAGCAGATAGAGCCCACCATACTCCAAACCAGCTTTCAGGCGGACAGCAGCAGAGAGTAGCTATTGCCCGCGCACTTGCTACAAACCCATCTCTTATTTTAGCAGATGAACCGACAGGAAATCTTGACAGCCGTACTTCAATTGAAATTATGGAAATATTTCAGAAGCTAAATGAAAATGACATTACCATTGTTCTTGTGACACACGAAAAAGATATTGCTGAATTTGCTAAAAGGAATGTTCATTTTAGAGATGGAAGAATTAGTTCGGATACTATTGTAGATCCAAGGAAGATTGCAAGCGAAGTTTTAGAGTTGTTTCCTGTAAATGTTGAAGAGGAAATTGTATGAGTATTTTAAATGTATTAAAAGTTGCAATGATATCTTTGGGCAGGAATAAAATGCGTTCCTTCCTTACAATGCTGGGAATAATAATAGGTGTTGCAGCAGTAATTGCAATGCTTGCCGTCGGGCAAGGAGCTAAAGAAGCAATTCAGACACAGATACAAAGTCTTGGTACAAATATGATTATAATTTTCCCATCTGCGGTTTCATCGGGAGGTGTTAGTAATGGTGCGGGAACAAGTATTAAATTAACTCCGGATGATGCAACTGCAATCCAGGCAGAATGTCCTTCAGTGGAATATGTATCGCCGGTAATTCATACATCGGCCCAGACAATCTACAAAAACATGAACTGGCGAACAGAGATACAGGCAGGAAATACTAATTATTTTTCAATTAGAAACTGGACACTTAAAGAAGGAAATTATTTTTCAGAAAATGATATAAAAAGCGATGCGAATGTCTGCGTGCTCGGCCAAACTGTAGTTCAGAATTTATTCGGTAATAATATTAATCCGGTTAATAAATTAATTAGAATAAATAATCTGCCGTTTAAAGTTATCGGAGTATTAAATCCCAAAGGCCAAACTGCAATGGGCAATGATCAGGATGATATAATAATTGCACCCTTTACTACCGTACAGACCAAAATGTTAGGATGGACCTGGGTAAATGTTATATTAGCTTCCGCACAATCTTCAGCAGCAATAAATGATGCGGAACAGCAGATAACCGAGGTGCTTAGAGCCAGGCATCATCTGCAATCCTGGGAACCGAATGACTTTACGGTAAGAACGCAGACTGATATTGCAACTGCGGCAGAATCCACATCAAGAGTTTTGACAATACTTTTAGCAAGCATAGCTTCTGTTTCTCTTATTGTCGGAGGTATCGGCATTATGAACATAATGCTTGTGTCCGTAACCGAAAGGACAAGAGAAATCGGAATCAGGATGTCTATAGGTGCGCGGGGAAAAGATATTCTTTATCAATTTCTTGTCGAAGCAATAGTATTAAGTTTGTTAGGCGGATTAATAGGAGTACTGTTAGGAGTCGCATCCTCGGATTTAATTTCTTCTCTAGCTAAATGGACAACGTTAATATCACCGGAGTCAATTATTCTATCGTTCGGATTCGCCGGTGCTGTCGGTGTATTCTTTGGATTTTACCCGGCAAGAAAAGCCGCTCTTCTGAACCCAATAGATGCCCTACGATACGAGTAGACAGTACTGTGTTAGTAAAATGCAATTTATTAAGGAGCCGTTTTAAAATTGTAATTCCGCGCCCAAACGGAATCTAAAAGTGCATGTAATTGCAAAAAGTTCTGAATAAAGATTGCCTGCTGCAATCAAATTCAGAGTGAGAGATTAAACATTTTAAGGCGGCTCATTATAAAAATATAAATAAAGTTTAATCACAACATTTAAAACTATTCATGTACAGTTAAATAAAATATCATTACTTCAAATCCGGTATAATTAAGATACCGACTTTTAGAGTTGAGAAAATATAATTACACCAGGGCGTATATGGGGAAATAACTTGAAGGATAAAATATTTAGATTTGTATGGTAGTAACTACTCATATTTTTACAAAAAAATTTCATACATAATTATTCAACCATTGGAAAAAAAGGATGATAATTAGTTTATTATCTTTATCTCTAATATTAATTATTTCAGGTTGGGCTGGAAGTTATAATCTTAATTTTAATCTGGCTATCCGGACATAAAAATAATTTATGAGCAATTATATTTTCTGTCATTTTTTAATTTCAAACTGCTATTCTATAACTATCACAATCCTTATTAACCAAATTTGAATTACTTGGCTTTTTAGGTAAATTTGTACTTGTTTTTTTAAAATTATTGATGAAATATGCGTTATCCTTTTTCCGAAATAGAATCGAAATGGCAGAAATACTGGGAAGAAAACGAAGTATATAAAACCGATCTTTCTAAAACCGATAACAAGCTATACTGCCTGGTAATGTTCATTTATCCTTCAGGAGCAAAGCTGCATATCGGTCACTGGTATAATTATGGTCCAACAGACTCGTGGGCAAGATATAAAAAGCTGAGAGGATTTAATGTATTTGAACCGATCGGCTATGATGCATTCGGACTTCCTGCAGAAAATTATGCAATTAAAACCGGGATTCATCCGTATGACAGCACAATGACGAATATAAAAGATATACACGAACAATTAAAACAAATGGGCTGCATGTACGATTGGAACGCTGAGTTAATGACGTGCGCACCCGAGTATTACAAATGGAATCAATGGTTGTTCTTACAGTTATATAAAAAAGGATTGGCGTACCGAAAGAATGCACCCGTAAATTGGTGTCCCAATGACAAGACGGTACTTGCAAATGAACAGGTCCAGGCGGACGGAACATGCGAAAGATGCGGAGCCGTTGTAATTCAAAAAAATCTTACTCAATGGTTCTTTAAAATTACTGATTATGCGGAAGAATTATTAAAAGGACTTGATCAGATTAATTGGCCGGAAAAAACCAAATTGATGCAGAGAAACTGGATTGGAAAAAGTATCGGCGCGGAAGTTAATTTTAAAGTGGACGGCCATAAAGAAGAGATAAAAATTTTCACAACAAGACCCGACACATTGTTCGGTGCTACTTATATGGTTCTCGCTCCCGAACATCATTTAGTAGATGTTATTACAAAAGATGAATTTAAAAATACCGTTGAAGAATATCGCAACTCAATAAAATCAATGTCGGAAATTGACAGAACTTCAACAGTAAAGGAAAAAACGGGCGTTAATACCGGGGCATTTGCAATTAACCCGGTTAACGATAAGAAAATTCCTATCTGGATTGCTGATTACGTTTTAACAACTTACGGTACAGGTGCAATTATGGCGGTTCCGGGGCAGGACGAACGCGACTGGCAGTTTGCAGAAAAGTTTAATCTTCCTATTATCAGAACTGTTCAACCTCCGGAAAATTTTGACGGAAAAGCTTTTACTGAAGACGGACCCGCAATCAACAGCGAATTCTTAGACGGACTATATGTTCAGGAAGCTAAAGAAAAAATAGTAAAATGGCTTGATGAAAAAAGTATCGGGAAAAGCAAAATTAATTACCGCTTAAGAGACTGGTTAATTTCCAGGCAAAGATATTGGGGAACGCCAATACCTATTATTCATTGTCCCAAATGCGGTGAGGTTCCTGTTGAAGAAAAAGATCTGCCGGTTGAACTTCCTTACGAGGTTGAATTTAACCCGGGGGGAGAATCTCCATTAGCTACGAATAAAAAATTTATAAATGTTAAATGCCCTAAGTGCGGATCGGATGCAAAAAGAGATCCCGATACAATGGATACATTTGTTGATTCATCCTGGTATTATTTCAGGTATTTGAATCCGAAAATTAAAGAAAAAATATTCGACACGTCCCTATCTGATGACTGGGTGCCGGTCGATATGTATGTCGGCGGTGCCGAACATGCTACAATGCATCTATTATATGCCAGGTTTGTTCATAAATATTTAAGGGATATGGGTTATACAAAATCGGATGAACCTTTTTCAACTTTGGTTCATCAGGGTACTATTACGAACCAGGGTGCAAAAATGTCTAAGTCCAAAGGCAATGTAGTTAACCCGAATGATTTTACTTTGAAATTCGGCTCAGACGTATTTAGACTTTATTTAATGTTTATGGGTCCGTATGAATTGGGCGGCGACTGGAGCGACAAAGGGATTGCCGGAACGGATAGATTTGTTCAAAGGGCTTATGAGTTATTTAATAAATTCCCAAAAATATTATTGAACACGAAAGTAAAAGACAAATACAAAATTGAATCGTTAAATAATGAAGAGAAAATTGTCTATCGAAAAATGAATCAGACAATCCAAAAATTCGACGAAGAAATAAATGACTTCAGATTTAATACTGCCATTGCTTCTTTAATGGAGCTTATTAACGAGTTAACTAAAAATATAGAAAACTGTTCCGATGAATTGAAAGCATATTCATTATTAAGATTTGGGGTACTCCTAGCTCCGGTTGCGCCGCACTTGGCAGAAGAATGTCTTGAAATAATTGGAAATAAAGAATCCATCTTTCAAAAACCGTTTTGGTTTGAACCGGATAAAGAAGCTCTTGTAGAAGATAAAGTAAATATTGCAGTCCAGATAAATGGAAAACTTAGAACAACAATTGAAATGCCTTTCGACAGCGATCAAGTTACAGCTAAAAAATTAGTATTTGAGGATGAAAAAGTTGTAAAAAATATTGAAGGCAAAACAGTTGTAAAAGAAATCTTTGTTAAAAACAAAATATATAATATAGTAGTCAGATAAGGCAACCTTCGAGGTTATAAAAAAGAATTATTAAAATTGATTATTTAATCTTTTCAAATTACAATTCAAAATTTAACTTGTAACCTCGAAGGTTACATATAAACACAAGGAGTTAGTATAACACATGCTCGACTTAAAATTTATTAGAGAAAATCCTGAGTTAGTAAAACAAGGCGTAGAAAATAAAAATGAAAAAAACAGAGTTGATGAACTTCTTGAAATTGACCGGAAACGACGAGATATTATAGTTCAAGCCGATGAGTTAAAATCTAAAAGGAACCAGGCATCCTCACAAATTCCGCAAATGAAAAAAAGCGGGCAGGATGTAACTTCTGTTCTTGCGGAAATGAAAAGAGTATCAGATCAAATTACAGAACTTGATGCCAGCTTACGGAATGTTGAAACGGATTTAGAAATCTTATTGATGTATATTCCCAACCTGCCGCATTCATCAGTTCCGGTAGGTAAATCTGCCGAAGATAATGTTGAAAAAAGGCAGTGGCATCCGGAAGGATTTTCATTTGAAAATAACGAAAAAGTTTTAGATCATATAGAACTAGGGAAAAAATTAAATATACTTGATTTTGAACGCGGTGCAAAATTATCCGGTTCGGGTTTTCCGCTATACATTGGCAAAGGAGCTACACTTGAAAGAGCTCTGATAAATTTTATGATCGATTATCATTTGCAGAATCACGGTTACAGCGAAGTGTTCCCTCCCTTTTTAGTAAATCGTGATTCGATGAAAGGCACAGGGCAGATTCCAAAAATGGAAGAAGATATGTACCACATTGAAAAAGATGAACTGTTCCCTATTCCGACTGCCGAAGTGCCGATCACAAATATTTACAGGAGCGAAATTTTAGATGAAAAAGATTTACCCATAAAATATGTCGGTTACTCCGCTTGCTTTAGAAGAGAAGCCGGTTCGTACGGCAAAGAGTCAAAAGGTTTTTTGAGAGTTCACCAGTTTAACAAAGTAGAAATGGTAAAATTTGTTAAACCGGAAACATCTTACGATGAACTTGAAAAACTCGTAAATGATGCGGAAGATATTCTCAAAGCTTTGGAAATACCTTACAGGGTGCTGCTGTTATGTACCGGGGATTTAAGTTTTTCGGCAGCAAAATGTTACGATATAGAAACCTGGTCGCCGGCCGAAAATCGCTGGCTCGAAGCTTCTTCATGCAGTAATTTTGAAAATTTCCAGGCACGCAGAGCAAACATTCGTTTCAGAAACGAAGCAACAAAAAAGCCGGAATTTGTTCATACGTTAAACGGATCGGGATTGGCAACAAGCAGGTTAATGGTATCAATCATGGAAAATTACCAAACCCCTGAAGGAAAAATTATTGTGCCTAAAGTTTTGCAAAAGTACACGGGTTTTAATATAATAGATTAAGAGTTGCGCCGGGTCTTTTTAGTTTCTAATCTTTTTCTTTATCTTAAAGTAATGCGGATTAAATTACTTTAAATTTAATATACTAATGATAAATCTTTTAAAATTAAAAAAATATTTTGCCCGTTATAAAAATAAGCTTATCCTGGGTGTAATATTCATTATACTTTCAAACGCAGGATCGGTTTACATACCACTAGTTGTAAAAAATGCCATCAATGCAATAGATTCTACAACCACAGTTCATCAATTAATTATGTTTGCATTGACTATAATCGGTGCTGCATTATTTGCAGGTATCTTTAGGTTCTTAATTAGAGAAACAATAATTGTCGTGTCAAGGGAAATTGAATATGATTTAAGATTCGATTTCTGGGACCATATACAAAAACTGCCGCTAAGATATTTTCAGAATAATTCTACCGGCAATATAATGGCACATGCAACCAACGACATAAATGCCGTCAGATCATTTATCGGGCCTTCGGTAATGTACTCGGTCGATACTACAATTCGGCTTGTTATGGTTCTCGTTATAATGATTTCGCTTAATCCGCTCCTTACTTTATATTCATTAATTCCTTTACCTTTTCTTTCATTTTTTGTTTATAAAATCGGAAAACGAATTCACGAAAAATTTACATTAATCCAGGAAAAATTTTCCGAACTAACAACCAAAGCGCAGGAAAATTTCTCAGGTATTAGAGTTATTAAATCTTATGTCCGTGAAGAAAACGAAATAAAGGAATTTAAAGAACACAGCCTTGATTATCTTAACAAGAATATGGATATGGTTAAATACCAGGCTTGGCTTCAGCCTGTTTTATCTTTGATTTCAATATCCATAATTTTAATTATCTGGATCGGCGGAATAAAAGTAATACATGGTACAATGAATCTCGGTGATATTGCAGCTTTCATTATTTACCTTGGAATTTTAATCTGGCCTGTCATTGCTTTCGGATGGGTAGTGAATATGGTTCAGCAAGCAGAAGCAAGTATGAAAAGATTAAATAAAATTTTTGCAGAACCTTATGAAATTAATGATTCCGAAAATACGGATAATTTAATTACCGGATTAAATGGTAAAATCGAATTTAAAAATGTTTCTTTTCAGTACAATGAATATTTGCCGCCGGTTTTAAAAGATATTGATCTTACAATTCCTCAAGGTTCTACCGTTGCTATTATGGCTTATACCGGTGAAGGCAAGACATCTTTAATAAATCTTATACCGAGACTTTACGATTGTACGGAAGGCGAAGTTTTAATTGACGGCAGAAATGTAAAAGAAATTCCCCTTAATGTTCTAAGGACAAACATAGGATTAGTACAACAAGAATCATTTTTATTTTCCGATACTATTCTAAATAATATTTCTTACGGTCTAAGAGAAATAAACAAGGAAAGAGTTTTTGAAGTATCTAAAATAGCCGCCTTCGACAAAGATGTTGAGACTTTCCCTAAAGGTTACGATACAATGATGGGTGAAAGAGGAATTACTTTGTCGGGAGGGCAGAAACAAAGGGCAAGCTTATCAAGAGCCTTGGCAATAAATCCTAAAATATTAATTCTTGATGATTCTTTTTCTGCGGTAGATACAAATACCGAAGAAGAGATTTTAAAAAATCTAAAATTGTTCATGAAAGATAGAACAAGCATAATTATCAGTCACAGAATTAGTACCGTTAAAGATGCAGATAAAATAATAGTATTATCAGGCGGTAAAATTGCAGAAGAAGGTACACACGAAGAACTAGTTTCATTAGGAGGAATTTACGCTGATCTTCATTATAAACAGCTTCTCGAAAAAGAACTGGAGGAGTTAAAATAATTTATGACGAAGACCGAAATTATATTCTTCGAAGTTAATTCCAAGGAAAAGAAATATTTAAAAAAGAAATTTGATAAAAATTTTGAGGTGAATTTTCAAGAAGAAAAATTAACAGAAACGAATTCAAATTTAATCAGTGATTCGGAAATTATTTCGCCCTTTATTTATTCGGAACTTACGCAAAAGGTTTTAAATAAAGCTAAAAAGTTAAAATTGATCGCAACCAGAAGTACGGGATTCAATCATATAGATATTAAAACCGCTAAAGCGAAAAAAATTTCTGTAGCAAATGTTCCTTATTACGGAGAGAATACCGTTGCAGAACACACATTTGCTATGATTCTTGCACTTTCAAGAAATATTCATCGTGCATATGTAAGGACTACAAGAAACGACTTCACTTTGAACGGATTGCAGGGCTTCGATCTTAAAGGTAAAACCTTAGGCGTTATCGGCGCCGGAAGCATTGGCGTTCATGTTATTAAAATTGCAAAAGGATTCGGGATGAAAGTTATTTGTTACGATACCAAGCCGAATCACATTTTAACCGAACTTTTAGATTTTAAATACGTTGATCTTGACGAGATATTAAAATCTTCTGATATAATTACTCTGCATTGCCCTTATAATGAACATACTCATCATTTGATCAATATGGAAAACATTGAAAAAGTTAAAAAGGGCGCATTGTTTATTAACACTTCGAGAAACGGAATTATAGAACCGAAAGCTCTTTATTTTGCAATCGAAAAAGGAATTTTCGGCGGTGCCGGGCTTGATGTTTTTGAAGGCGAAGAATTAATTAAAGAGGAAAACCAGATGCTGACAAAAAATGTTTCGATAGATCATCTTGAAGCAATATTAAAAAGAAATATTTTATTAAGATATGAGAATGTTATTATTACACCTCATATGGCTTTTGATTCTGCTGAAGCGGTTGAAAGGATTTTAGATACAACTGTTGAAAATATTAAGGCTTTCCATGAAGGAAGAAGTTATCATAAAGTTATTTGAACTTCTTAAACTTGATCTTAAACTTGAAATCATTCAATCGAAGCAAACGAATAATTCTTGTTCAGGTTCAAGATTAAGTTCAGAGGTATATAAAAGAAAAGAATACGGATTTAGAAATGACTAACGATTATAAAAGTGAAGACGAAGTATTAGGTAAAGCGTACGATTCCAAATTAATGAGACGTCTTTTAACTTACATTAAACCTTACAAGAAATATGTAATATTGGCAATAATTTTAAATATTGTTGTTGCCGCTTTGGGACCTTTGCGGCCTTATTTAACCAAAATTGCAATTGATAAATATATTGCACATTCGGATTACCAAGGTCTGCTTATTTTAAGTTTAATTTTTTTAGGAAGTCTATTACTTCAAGCAGTAATTCAGTATATCTTAACTTACTATACTCAATATATTGGTCAAAAAACTATATACGATTTACGTATCCAGCTTTTTACTCACACTCAGAAATTAGCACTAAAATTTTTCGATAAAACTCCGATAGGAAGAACTGTTACAAGAGTAACAAATGATATAGAAGCTCTTAACCAGCTTTTTTCTTCCGGCATTGTAATGGTCTTTAGTGATGTTTTTACAATAGTATGGATACTGGCTTTTATGTTTTTTATGGATGTAAAGTTATCTTTGGTAACTTTATCCGTTTTGCCCGTACTTATTTACGGAACATTTCTTTTCAGAAAAAAAGTTAGGGAAAGATACCGTGACGTAAGATTGCATCTTGCCAGGTTAAATTCTTATATGCAGGAACATGTATCCGGAATGAATATTATCCAGATATTTCATAAAGAAAAAGAAGAGCAGAAAAGATTTTCACAAATAAATAATGATTATAGAGTTGCCAATATAAAAGCCATTTTTTATTATGCAATATTTTATCCCGGAGTTGAATTAGTCAGTTCAATAGCAATTGGTTTAATTATCTGGTACGGCGGCGGTGAGATTATAAGAAGCTCGTTAACCATAGGTACTCTTTTTGCTTTTCTTCAATTTAATGAACAATTCTTCCGCCCGATTCGCGACCTTTCTGAAAAATATAATATAATGCAGACTGCAATGGCTTCATCTGAACGGATATTTAAATTATTAGATAATAAAACCTTTGTTAAAAATCCTGAAAATCCCATTCGTATAGAGAACATAAAAGGTTCAATTGATTTTAAGAATGTTTGGTTCGCTTACAACGGCGAAGAATATGTTCTTAGAGATATTTCATTCAGTATTAACCCCGGTGAGACAGTTGCAATAGTGGGGCACACCGGCGCAGGAAAAACCAGTTTAATAAATATTTTATCAAGATTTTATGATATTAATAAAGGCTCCATTCTATTGGATGGATATAATATAAAAGATATTGATAAAAAAGATTTGCGGAAATACATTTCAATTGTATTACAGGATGTATTTTTATTCTCCGGTACCATCAGATCTAACATAAGCATGAGTAACGACGATATCCCAATTGAAAAAATTAAAGAGGCTGCTAAAATTGTCGGAGCCGAAAAATTTATCGAATCACTGCCGGCTAAGTATGATGAAATAGTGAAAGAAAGGGGCGCAACTTTAAGTGTCGGACAAAAGCAGTTGATATCATTCGCCAGGGCACTCGCCTACGATCCTAAGATACTTATCTTAGATGAAGCAACATCCAGTATTGATACCGAAACGGAAATATTAATTCAAAAAGCAATTGAGAACCTCTTAGTTGGAAGGACAGCAATTGTTATTGCACACCGTTTATCCACAATTCAGAATGCGGATAAAATTATTGTAATGCACAAAGGTGAAGTAAGAGAAACCGGAAATCATCAGGAACTTCTTGCAAAACGCGGCATTTATTACCGGTTGTACCAGCTTCAATATAAAGACCAGGAAATTGTTAAAGCCGGTTGATCATTTTACTTTATCAAAATTATCTAATCTTAAGCTTCTAAATTTTATTAGCTGCAGCGAAACCAGCTTTAATTTTCTTCCTAAATTCCTTCAATGACCTAATTTTTTAGAATTTTTAAGTCATTTAAAACTCATTGACTTTATAATTCATATTTACTAAACTATTTCCAGTAATTAAAGTTTATTAATAAAAGTTGATTGGGGGTAGTTTTGAAATTACACACAACAATTTTCATTTCTTACAGACTATCCTTAAGATTTGGGGCATTTTACGGATAGGATAATAAAATCCTTTCCATTTTTCTGAAATATACCCCTTCTAAAGAAAGTTGTATTACAATATTTATAATTGTTTTACTTGGAAGAGAAATTGCTGCTTTGAAGAAAGAGGTATTGAAAGTAAAACTGAAAAAGTTTTTTGTATTGTCTCTACTTTCAATATTATTATTTGAACCGGGAGCGGAAGTTATATTTGCAAGAGGCAATAGCACTCACCTTAAAAAGACCGCAGCTACTTCAGGCTTTTCAGTCAGCAATACATTTATTG
>JBJKQE010000021.1:0-15860 GCA_046705645.1 Ignavibacteriaceae bacterium
ATAATTTCGTCTGAATAAAATTTCTTCCAAATTAAGTAAAAACAAAATAAAAACACTTGACTAATTTTAATAAATGAAGTAGATTACGCGGGAAAGTTCACGAGTAAGTAATGACGCACATAACACAGCTTGATATTGCAAAAAAACTAAAAGTAACACGTATTACGGTTTCTAAGGCATTAAGAAACCATCCTGATATTTCTGCCGAAATGAAAAAAAAAGTTTCTAATGCTGCCGAAGAATTAGGATATACTCCGAATCTAATAGCACAAAATTTAAGTGCTAAAAAAACTTTTACTCTGGGTGTTGTTATACCGGATTTGGAAAACAGCTTTTTCGCTTACGCAACAGACAGTATTATCGATTATACAAATGAAAAAGATTATAATGTTTTTGTAACGGTCTCACGGGAAAATCAACAGGGTGAAAAGTTAAATATCCGTAAGCTGATCGGGATGAGGGTTGACGGATTATTGGTATGCGTTTCACAGCAGACTAAAGATCCGCAGATTTTTAATCTTATTAAAAAACTGCATATCCCTCTCATCTTTTTCGATAGGCAGTTTGAAGGATTAGACTTTTCAAGCGTAACGTTTGATGATAGTAACGCAGCGGTTAAAGCATTGGATGAAATTATTAAAAACGGCTATACAAAAATTTCTCACTTTGCAGGTTATTCAAATGTAAGCATCGGAAGAACAAGGTGTCAGGGTTATGAAGATTCTCTTAAGAAAAACGGAATTGAAATAAATCCGGAATGGATTATTGAAGGAGGTTTTGAAATAAAGGACGGATATAATTCTTTTATGAAATTATTTGAATCGAAAAAACTTCCGGAAATAATATTTACTGTAAATGACCGTGTAGCGCTGGGCGTCTATAAAGCGGCGGCGGAAAAAGGGATAAAGATCCCCGAGGAAATAGGCGTAGCTGGATTTGGCTTTAAAGATACAGCTCAAAGTTTTACTCCTTCTCTTTCTATAATAAACCAGGACCCGAGAAAAATCGGCAGTACTGCAGCAGAGCTATTAATAAAGATGATAAAAAATCCGGGGTTAAAAAAACAGAATAATATAATTATAGAAGAAGAATTTATCTGGAACAATTCCATAATTAAAAAATAAAGTAATTTATCTTTTAAAGCCGAAACTATTTAAATGAATGAAATAAAAGAAAAACATATAGATGCGGATTTAATTCCGTCTAAAAAACTTTATACGGGAAGCAAAATCCCCTGCATAGGTCTCGGAACATTTGGCTCCGATTCGGTTTCTGCCGATAAAGTTGCTGAAACCGTTAAGAAGGCAATCTTTGCCGGTTACAGGCATATTGACTGTGCTTCGGTTTACGGTAATGAAAAAGAAATAGGTTATGTTTTAAAAGAAATTTTGAAAAGCAGTTTTCTTAAGCGGGAAGAGTTGTGGATTACTTCAAAGGTTTGGAACGATATGCATGATATGGTTGAAGAATCATGTACAAAATCTTTAAACGATCTTCAAATAGATTATCTCGACCTTTATCTTGTACATTGGCCCTTTCCTAATTATCATCCGCTCAAATGCGATGTAAATTCACGCAGCCCGAATGCAAAGCCGTATATACATGAAAATTACATGAAGACCTGGCATGAGACGGAGAAGTTGATTGATAAGGGTCTCGTAAAAAATATCGGAACATCCAACATGACGATTCCGAAGCTGAAGCTTCTTTTAAAAGATGCGAGAATTAAGCCTGCCTGCAATGAAATGGAACTGCATCCGCATTTTCAGCAGAAAGAATTGTTTGAGTATTGTATAAAGAATAACATTCAGCCGGTTGCATATAGTCCTCTCGGTTCGCCGGGACGCCCCGAACGTGATAAAACTCCCGTTGATACTGTTGATTTGGAAGACGAAACAATTTTAAAAATCTCGCAACGATTAAAAATATCACCGGCTCAAGTTGCTGTTAAATGGGCAATTCAACGGGGACAAATTCCGATTCCGTTTTCGGTTAATCATTTTTTTGAAAATCTTGAAGCAGTGATAAATACTTCTCTAACGGAAAATGATATGGAAGCGATTTCAAAGATTGATAAGAATTGCAGGCTGATTAAAGGCCAGGTATTTCTCTGGAAGGACGGTCAAAGCTGGGAAGATTTATGGGACTTAAACGGAGAGATTACCCTGCCTTAAAAATTTTTTAGAAAATCTTTAGAGGGAATTTTATGAATAAGATGAAGGGTGCAATTCTACCCGGAAATAGTACGGTAGAATTGAAAGAATTTGAAATCCCGGTTCCAGGGCACGGTGAGGTGTTAATCAAAATGAAATCCTCTACTATTTGCGGCTCGGATATAAGAGCTATATATCATGAGCATCTTGGCAAAGGACCCGAAGGATATATTCCTGGAATGATTGCCGGGCACGAACCGTCCGGACAGATTGTTCAGACAGGTCCGGGCTGCAGGCGTTTTCAGAAAGGCGACCGCGTCCTTGTTTATCATATTTCCGGATGCGGTGTTTGCAACGACTGCCGGAGAGGCTACATGATTTCCTGTACAAGCGAATACAGGCGCGCTTACGGTTGGCAGCGCAACGGGGGAATGGCTGAATATTTACTTGCAGAAGAGAAAGATCTTGTCTATTTACCTAACGAACTCAGCTATTCGGACGGCGCTCAGGTTGCATGCGGTTTTGGAACTGTTTATGAAGGTTTGGAAAAGATCGGAATTTCGGGAAATGATGCGGTGCTGATTACCGGCCTGGGGCCGGTTGGTTTGGCTACAGCCATGCTTTGCAGAGCGATGGGTGCGCAGAAAATTTTTGGAATTGAAATAATTGATGATAGAATTTCCATTGCAAAAAACCTTGGACTGTTCGATGAAGTTATTAAGGCAGGTGAAGGAAATGTATCGCAAATTAAGGATTTGACAGGAGGCTATGGAGTTGAAAAATCGGTTGACTGCTCAGCCAATAATAAAGCCCGATTAACATGTATACAGGCAGCTCGCAAGTGGGGCAAGATTGCATTCATTGGAGAAGGCAGTACGGTTGAATTTCAGCCGTCAAGAGATATTATTCACGATCAAAAGACAATTTACGGTTCATGGGTCACAACTATCTGGCGAATGGAAGAGCTTGTTGAAAGAATCGTTAGATGGAAAATAAAGCCGGAGAAATTAATTACGCACAGATTCAAACTTGAAGATGCAGGTGAAGCCTATTCATTAATGGCAAGCGGAAAATGCGGTAAGGTTGCCGTAGTTTTTGATGAAGAAATCCGATAACTCTTATAAATTCATTTTAAAACGGAGATGATTAATTGTTAAAGCTTATACCAAATATATTAAGTCCTGAATTACTAAAAGTTCTTATGGAAATGGGTCATGGGGACGATTTAGTAATTGCTGATGGTAATTTCCCCTCTTCTTCCGTAGCTCAAAAACTTGTCCGCCTGGATGGTATTGCTATTCCGCAAATTTTGGAAGCAGTACTAAAACTATTTCCTCTTGATACTTACACGGAAAAGCCCGTTAGTCTTATGGCGGTTACGCCCGGCGATAACGTTAAGCCTGTAATTTGGGAAGAATATAAAAAAATAATTAAGGAAAGCAGAGAACCCTTTTCCGAATTTAATTATATAGAAAGGTTTGCTTTTTATGAAAAGGCAAAAAAAGCATACGCTGTTGTTGCCACCGGTGAACTTGCTTTATATGCGAATATCATTCTTAAAAAAGGAGTAGTCGTTTAAGATTTATTAATAATTTCCAGGAAAAATTATGGCACCTATTCAACTAAGTGTTTTCGACTGGATCATCTTACTTGTCTATTTCGGCTTTATAGTTTGGATTGGTTTCTATCTGAAGAAATATACAAAAACCGATGACGATTTTTTCTTAGCCGGAAGAAGAAACAGCATGTGGGTTTGCGGCATAGCTTTTATGTCTGCAAATATGGGTTCAATGGAAGTGTTCGGTTATACAGGGCAGAGTGTAAAGTACGGATTATATGCGGCACACTTTTATTTGATTGGAGCCATTCCGGCAATGTTATTCCTGGGAGTTTTTATGATGCCGTTTTATTACCACAGCAAAATAAAATCTATTCCGGGATACTTAAAAGCACGCTTTAACGAGAGCACCAGAGTTTTTAATGCGGGAATGTTTGTAATAAACATGATCCTTGTTTCCGGTATTTCATTATATCTGCAGGCTCTAATCTTTCACACTTTCCTGGGATGGAACTGGGATCTTAGCATTTGGCTGTCAGCCGTTTTTGTAGCTTTGTATGTAACTCTTAGCGGTCTGCTTTCGGCAATGTTTACGGAGATTCTCCAATTCTTTTTAATATGGGCGGGAATTTTAATTCTACCCATTTTAGGATTGGTTGATATCGGCGGTCCTGCTGCAATTGCGGCTCATCTTTCGGAAGGATTTAAAACACTCTGGTCAACATCAGGAAATCCGGCTAACAACCCTATGTATATTACCTGGGGCGGCCTGGTATTGGGCCTCGGTTTTGCTATTGCTTTCGGTTACTGGACAACAGACTTCTTAATTATTCAGCGGGCTTTCTCGGCAAAAGACCTGCGCTCTGCAAGAATGACTCCGATTATCGGATCTTATTTTAAATTACTTCTCGGCACTGTTGTCGTTGGAACAGGAATGATTGCACTTGTATTGCTTAAAGATCCTTCAAGCGGATTTAAATTGCTGGTGGAACACGGGAAAGTTAATTACGATTCCGTACTGCCGCTGCTTATACGAAGATATTTTAATGCAGGCCTGTTGGGCGTAGGAGTTACTTCAATGGTCGCAATGTTTATGGCAGGCATGGCCGGAAATATGAGCTCGTTTAATGCGGTATGGACGTACGATATTTATCAATCCGTAATAAATAAAAATGCTTCTCCCGATAAACTATTAAAAGTTGGAAGAATAGCAACCGTAGCAGGAATTATCTTAAGTATCGCGGCAGCCTATATTGCCCGCAACATGCCTTCGGTAATCGATTATCTTCAGGCAATAAGCTCAATGTTTTTAGCTCCCTCCGTTGCTATAATTCTTCTCGGCATGTTCTGGAAGTTTATAACACCCAAAGGAGGATTGTGGGGAATGCTTATTGGAACTGTTGTGGCTGTCTTCTTATTCGTCGCTCAGGAAGCCAAATTAATTCCCGTAAGTTTTGTTATTCCGGATTTCAGCGGAGCTGATGCACAATCCTTTATGGCTGCAAATTTTTGGCGTGCCGTTTGGGCATGGTTAATTGCCAGCGGGACAGCTATTACGGTTAGTTCCTTCACACAAAACAAAAGCGATGAAGAATTAAAAGGATATGTTCGAAGTTTGGTTGATAAGGACAAAATTGAAGAAGAAAAAATTGTTCTTTATAAGAAACCTGAATTTTGGGGCGGGGTGACGTTTATAATTTTCATTGTTATTAATATAATACTTTGGTAGGAGTAACAATGCAAACAGAAAAAAAGATGAGAAATATCTGGTACTTTGTCGGCTGGGTACTGCTGATAATCGGTTTGTTAGAGTTAGCAGCAGGTATATATGATTTGTTCTATCCTGCAAATAAAAATATTAGGCTTACGGATTTGCATGCAAACCTTTGGTGGGGAGTACTTATAGTTATTGTAGGAATTATTTATTTATTCAAAAATAAAGATAAATACATTGATGTTTGAGGAGTTCAGTACGAAAATTATCTTGATATTTTTAGATCAAAATTTTTTTTAAAAAATGTATATATACAAAGAGACTTATTAATTAGACTTTTGTAAAAGTATCCTTCTTTAAAGCGGATTTAAGCATTGTAGTTGGAAACCGGAAGTTTTGGTTCAATGTTCTTCAGTAATCCAAAGTAAGAACAAATTCAATTAATAGAGAATACTGTTAGGGTTGGAGACTATTGAACAAATGAAAAATCCAAAGCGTTAAAAGCTTTGCTTGTGATTGAAAAATTATTTTTTTTGATGTAGTTGATAAAAGACTATGATGCAGCAGATGCATATATCGTTTATCAAACAATAGAAAGATTGTATTTTATAGTTTCATTGAGAGTCTAGAAAACGATATAGCTTTAATTAGCAGCTGGATGAATGGCAAATTATGAAACAAAATTAATTTAAATTTATGGGAGTGACTAAAATGAAAAGAAGAAAATTTTTTGAAATTATTGGTGTAGGTGCAGGTGCTGCAGCTGCCTTTCCGCTAAATTCTAAAGCTCAAAGTATTCATGATGCTGTATCAAACAAGGGAGTGCCGAATTTTCCGGTATCGGACTGGCAAGCAGTTGTGGATGAAGGATGGGGAACAGCCGGAGATTCTGCCGGTCCTGGGACATGGGACGGTGTTTCGTTAAAATCACCTTCCATATCCGGATTAGCCGGTGAAGGGCCATTCAAGCCTGATTGGAATTCGCTTCTTGGTTATGAAGCGCCGGAATGGTACCGGGATGCTAAGTTTGGGATTTGGGCGCATTGGAGTCCGCAATGCGTTCCCGAGGATAGCGATTGGTATGCACGTAATATGTACATACAGGGTCAAGGTCAATATGATTACCAGCTCTCACATTATAGTCATCCTTCAAAATTCGGTTACAAAGATCTCTGTGCACAATGGACTTTACTAAACTGGGAGCCGGAAGCTCTGATCGAACGCTATAAAAGAGCAGGTGCAAAACTTTTTCTGGCTCTTGCCAACCATCATGACGGCTTTGATACATGGGCTTCAAAACATCATTCCTGGAATGCGAGTAAAATCGGACCCAGACGAGATGTAATCGGCGCCTGGGCAGCCGCTGCCCGGCAGCAAGGATTACACTTCGGAGTTACGGTTCATGCCGCACGAAACTGGTGGTGGTTTCAGGTTGCACACCTCTGTGATAAATCAGGTCCGCTTAATGGCGTGCCGTACGACGGACAATTGACAAAGGAAATGGGGGAAGATCAATGGTGGCAGGGATTCAATCCTCAGGAACTTTACGGACGTAAACACGGAATACATGAAAACCCGGATGAAAAATATGTTCGTAATTTCTACGACAGAGTGCGCGACCTTATCGATCAGCATGATCCCGATCTGCTGTATTTCGATAACGGCGGCCTCCCGCTCGGATGGGCAGGAATGAACTTGGCTGCGTATTTTTATAATCATTATCTAAAAAATCATAAAAGTAAGATGGATGCAGTTTTAACCATAAAGCAAGTACCGGACAAGCTTGCCAATGCCGTAGTGGCAGACTACGAGCGCGGCGTTACTGCCCAGATAATGCCGCATGCATGGCAATCTGAAACATGTATCGGCGACTGGCATTACAACAGGCAAAGATTTATCAATCATAGGTATATGAAACCTGTCGAAGTAATTCATTGGATGGTTGATGCGGTAAGTAAAAACGGTACTTTCATACTTAATATACCGGGAAAACCGGATGGAACAAATGATTCGGACGAAGTGAAGATACTTGAAGAAATAGGAAAGTGGATGGAAACAAACGGAGAAGCAATATATGCTACCAGGCCGTGGAAAACTTTCGGCGAAGGACCGCATGCTGTTAAGTCTGGTGCCTTTGCCGGCAGCAGCACATCTTCACTAGACTCAAGTGATATAAGGTTTACACGCAGTAAAAAGGGAGACATTCTCTTTGCCATAATTCTAGGCTGGCCGGATGGAAAAAGTTTTCAGATAAAAAGCCTAGGTACGAATTCACCTTTGCATCCCGGAAAAGCAGCGAATGTTGAACTTCTTGGATGTGTTGATAAGTTGGACTGGAATCAGTCGTCTGAATATCTTTCAGTTGATAAACCTTCAACTAAGCCTTGTGATTTTGCATATACTTTAAAAATCAGCTTAACATAATAAATTGATGAAATCTTTATCAAAAAGGATCTGCAGTGGCAGTTTTTAATCAGAACCCTGATATAATTGAAAAAGCGTCCGCTGTTTTTTGTTATAAAAGCTAAATCAAGTTTTAAATATTTAATAAATTGTTTTAAATGATTTTATATCAAAAACTTTTCCTCATAGATGTCTAAAATAGTTTAGGTTTAGACATATTTCAGATTAATATAATTTTTTACTTGACAGACTAAACACTGTTTATTATATTAGCATCGTTCAATATTTATATTTTAAGGAAATGGGCGTTTCAGAAAGAAAAGGCAGAGAAAAAGCAGAAATGAGGAAATTGATCCTCGACGCTGCCATGGAACTTTTTATTAAAGAAGGTTACAGCGGTATATCTATTAGGAAAATTGCTGAGAAAATAGAATACAGTCCAGGCTCAATATACACATATTTCCCGGATAAGGATTCAATTTTTTATGCACTCCATGTTGAAGGATTTGAATTATTATATCAAAAACAGGTATCTTCTCAAGGTATCAACGATCCGCGTGAAAGATTGTTGGCACATGGCAAGGCTTATATTGAATTTGCAATGGAAAATCAGGAATATTATGAACTTATGTTTATTTTGAGAGAACCAATGGATTTTATTTGCAAAGAGGAAAGTTTGGACTGGATGCATGGTAAACGTTCTTTGGAATTATTAGTCAGAAATGTTGCCGAATGCCAGGCTGTGGGTTTATTTAAAGATCACGATACGGTATCGGTTGCCTTTTTATTTTGGTCTATTGTACATGGTATGGTATCGATTTTAATTAGGAGAGGCTCTGCAATAAATAAGGTAAATAAAATTGATACTCAAAGTGTAATTGAAGATACTTTAGGTTTATTAAGGGAAATAATAAAATAAAAAAAATTTAAATATTTATTGAACGATGTTCAGCCAACACATGGTGTTTATTAATTATTTAATGTTAAATTTATATTATAATAGTATGAAGTTAAAATCGGTACAAATTAGCTTAATAATATTTTTCCTATTCTTTTTTATTTCAAGTAAGATTTATTCACAGAATCGGCTTGAGAAATACATTCAAGATGGAATTTCAAACAACATAGTTCTTCAGCAAAAAAAAGTTTCGCTTGAAAAAGCTATGTACTCGCTGAAAACCGCAACTAGTTATTTCCTCCCTTCAATTAATTTGGAAGGTGATTATACCAGCGGTCAGGGCGGAAGAAATATTCCCATACCTATCGGCGATTTATTAAACCCGGTTTATTCTACTTTGAATCAGCTTACACAAAGCAGCAGTTTTCCGCAGTTGGAAAATGAAAAAATAAATTTCTTCCCGTTTCACTATTACGATGTAAAACTGCATACAATGATGCCGCTTTTAAACACCGACATAATTATAAATCACAGCATTCAAAACGATGAAGTTCATCTTCAACAGTATGAAGTTGATATTTATAAAAGAGAATTAATTAAAGATATTAAAACAGCTTACTATAATTATCTAAGTGCAGTCTCAGCTGAAAAAATATATAATAATGCATTAAAGGTAGCTGAAGAAGGAAAAAGAGTAAATGAATCTCTTTTGAAAAACGGCAAAGGGCTCCCGGTATATATTCTTCGCTCGGAAAGTGAAATAGCTGAGATAGATTCTAAAATAGTAGAAGCCGGAAATAATGTTAAAACAGCACAGTGTTATTTTAATTTTATTTTGAATAAGAATTTAAACTCCGGCATTGATACATCATACGGCATAAAATTAAAACTTAACGAGGTCGATCAAATTTTAGCCGGAAGTTATGATGTATCCGGCAGGGAAGAATTGAAAATGCTGGAAACCGGGGAAAGCATAAATAAATCCTCTTTAACCATGAAAAAACTTTACTGGGTTCCAAAGATAAATGCATTTCTCGATCTCGGGGCGCAAGACCAAATCTGGAATTACAATTCGGATTCCAGATACTATTTATTCGGTTTTCAGCTAAGTGTTCCGATTTTTGAAGGTTTTAGAAACAGTTATAAAATAGACGAGGCCGAACTTGACTTAAAAAATATTCAGCTTAGTCTTGAAAAAACAAGAAACCAGCTTAAGTTCAGTCAATCTATTGCAAGGGACAATTTGATTGCCGCACGGCAGAATTATTTTACAGCAATAAAGAAGTACAAAGCTGCTGCAAGTTATGAAAGATTGATTGCAAAAGGTTATAAAGAAGGCGTTAATACATTTATAGAAACAGTTGATGCACGTTCGCAATTAACACAATCAGAGCTGATGATGAATATAAATACAAATAAAGTTTTAACCGCACTGGCGGAATATGAACGAGAGATTGGTTCTGGGAAGTAATTGCAGGATTCTCGATGCTCGATATCCGGAATCGAAAATACAATTAACTATAAAAAAAGATTGAATATTAAAAGAGATAAAAATGAAAAATAAAATATTACTTGCCGCTTTAATTATTTCTTCTGCTGTATACTTCGGCTGCTCTTCAAAAAAGGAACAAAAAACTAATGATATTACACCGGTTAAAATTGTGAAACTTGAGAAAGAGAAAGTTCATAAAGAGATAAACGTTTCAGGAGTTTTTACAACAAACGATGAAACTTATCTTTCATTTAAAACCGGCGGAATAATAAAATCTATTTTTGTTAATGAAGGTGATGTAATCAAGAAGGGCCAGGTTCTTGCAGTACTTGAATTAAATGAAATACAAGCGCAGGTATCTCAAGCAAAATCTGCTTACGAAAAAGCATTAAGAGATTTCGATAGAGCACAAAATCTTTATAAAGACAGCGTTGCAACTCTGGCTCAAATGCAGGATGCAAAAACAGGATTGAATATTGCTGCTGAACAATTAACAATTGCGAAATATAATTTGAATCATTCTGAAATCAAGGCAACCGATAACGGTTATGTCCTGAAGAAATTTGTAAATGAAGGGCAGCTTGTAAGCCCTGGTATGCCGGTATTTCAAACAAACGGTGCGGTTAAAGACGGATGGATTTTAAAAGCCGGAATAAGCGATCACGATTGGTCAACCGTAAAAATCGGAGATAAAGCATCGGTGCAGTCGGATATAAATCCGACTGTTAGCATTAAAGCATATGTGCTGCGTAAATCGGAAGGAGTGGATCCGTATTCGGGAACATTCAATGTAGAATTAAGAATAAAAGACGACCGTTCCGGAAAAATTGCCAGCGGGCTGTTCGGCAAAGCGGAGATATTCCCTGAATATACTTCAAAAATGTGGTCGGTTCCGTACCAGTCTATTCTGGACGGAGACGGAAATACAGGTTTTGTATTCGCGACTAACAATATGACGACCGCAAAAAAAGTGAAAGTAAATATTTTCGCATTGGAAAAAGACAGCGTTTATTTAAATCAAGGCCTTGATAATTATAAATACTTAATAGTTTCCGGAAGTGCATACTTAAACAATAATTCTCAAATAAAAATCGACAATAAATAATTGAGTTTTTTATGAAGATATTAGAATATGCAGTTAAATTTCCGCAGATGACAATGCTTCTTGCAGCGATGCTTATAATCATCGGTGTATCGACAATAATAAACATGCCGCGTTCGGAGGATCCCGAGTTAAGTGAACCGAGTTTTCAGGTTATAGTCGTTTACCCGGGTACTAGTCCGAAAGATTTGGAAGAGCTGGTAGTTAAACCGATTGAGCAGAAAATTACTTCTTTAGAAAATATTAAGCATGTAAATTCCAGTATCAGCGACGGACTGGCAGTGGTTTGGATAGAGTATCAGCATGGCGTAAACATCGATGAAAAATACCAGGAAGTAATTAGGGAAGTAAATAATATGCGCAGCGAACTGCCGCAGGATATTTACAGCATCGATGTAACAAAATGGCTCCCTTCAAATGTTAATATAATTCAGGCTGCTTTAATCTCCGAAAATGCACCGTATAACGAGTTGAAAAAATATTCTAAAAATTTTAAAGATGAGCTTGAAAAGCTGCCCATGCTGAAAAATGTTAAGGTCGACGGATTGCCGGATAGGGTAGTAAGGGTAGAATTGAAACTAGATAAGATGAGTCAAATGCACATTCCTTTAAATGCCGTGCTTGGCAGCATCCAAAGCGAATCGGTAAACATTCCGGGAGGCAGTGTCGATGCAGGTACGCAGTCGTTTAATATTCAAACTAGCGGCAGCTATAAAAATGTAAATGAAGTGAAAAACACTATTGTATATTCAGCAAACGGGAAAAACGTTTTATTAAAGGATATTGCCGATGTCTCTTTTGATTTCGAAAAACCGGTTTACCTTACGCGCTTAAATTCTCACAGATGCATCTTTGTTGTAGCTGCATTAAAGCCGAACGAAAATATTACAGCCGCCCAAAAAATTTATAAGTCTGTAATTGAAAAATTTAAATCTACTCTGCCTCCGAATATAGATTTGGTCCAAAACTTTGATCAGGCAATAAATGTTGATAACAGGCTTGGGGAGTTAGGAGAAGATTTTTTAATTGCAATCGCACTTGTTTCAATTACATTGCTTCCTTTAGGTTACCGTTCGGCAATTATAGTAATGATTTCAATTCCCCTGTCGCTTTCTATAGGGATAACTTTAATAAATCTTCTGGGATACAACTTAAATCAATTGAGCATTGTAGGATTTGTTGTTGCACTCGGGCTTTTAGTTGATGATTCAATTGTAGTAGTTGAAAATATTGAACGGTGGCTCAGAGAAGGTCATACAAGAATAGATGCAGTTCTTAAAGGAGTTAAACAAATTGCTTTTGCTGTTTTAGGCTGCACTTCAACATTAATAGTCGCTTTTTTACCCTTAGTATTTTTGCCCGGCGGTTCAGGCGACTTTATAAGAAGTTTGCCGACCGCAGTAATTACAAGCGTACTTGCTTCAATGGCAATAGCACTAACAATCATTCCTTTTCTTTCGAGCAGGCTGTTAAGAGAACACCAAGCTCCTACGGAAGGAAATATTTTCTTAAAATTATTGAAAAAAGCAATCTCGAAATCTTATTCGGTTATACTTGACAAAGCACTTAACAGGCCGGTTGTTACTATATTTATTGCACTGGTAATTTTTATTGGTGCTGTATCGTTGGTTCCTGTGATCGGGTTCAGTCTTTTCCCTGCATCTGAGAAGCCGCAATTTTTAATTGAAGTTAATACTCCGTCTCAGGCAAATCTTGATTATACAAATTATATAGCAAAACAAATTGAAAGGCAGTTAAAGAAATACCCCGAGATAAAATATTATTCTACTAATGTCGGTAAAGGCAATCCGCAAATTTATTATAATGTTCTTCAGCGGCATGAGCAGGCAAACTTTGCACAAATTTTCGTCCAGTTAAAGGAGGGGACAAGTCGTACTGAAAAAATGAAATTAATTGAAAAGTTTAGAAAGAAATGGACACCCTTCATGGGAGCAAAGATAGAAGTGAAAAATTTTGAGCAGGGTCCGCCTGTTGTTGCGCCTGTCGAAGTAAGGTTGTACGGTGATAATTTGGATACGTTAAGAGCACTTTCGCTAAGAGTTGAAAATCTTATTCAGAATACAGAAGGTACAATTTATATCAATAATCCTTTAAAAAATTTGAAGTCGGATTTAGAGGTTGATATAAATAAAGAAAAAGCAGGAATGCTTGGTGTTGCAACAGCAGACATTGATAAAGATGTCCGCTTAGCTGTGGCAGGTCTTGATGTAGGTAAAATGATAGATGATGAAGGAGACAGTTATGATATTTTAGTGACAAAGGAAAAAAGCGACCTTCAATCGATGGATGCATTTAAGAATCTTTATGTAAATAATAATAAGGGAACAGCAATCCCTTTGAACCAGATTTCTACAATTAAGTTTGTTACTACACCGCCGGTAATAAATCACCGGGATAAAATCAGAACTGTTTCCGTTAGTTCCTTTGTCAAAGAGGGTTTTTTAAATGATAATGTAATAAGCGTTGTAAAAAAAGAGATGGATGCAGTAAAACTGCCTCAGGGTTATTCCTATGAGATGGGGGGAGAATTAGAGCAGCGTGAGGAATCATTCGGCGGAATGTCTAACGTTATATTTGTTACAATATTTTTATTTATAGCAGTTTTACTTTTGGAATTTAAAACTTATAAAAGCATATTGATAGTATTGTCTGTAATTCCGCTTGGTATAGTCGGAGCTGCTCTAGCTCTATTAATTACAGGTAATTCGCTTTCATTTGTTGCCACCATAGGTTTAATAGCATTAGCCGGAGTTGAAGTAAAGAATACAATACTGCTTGTGGATTTTACAAATCAATTGAGAAAAGAAGGCAGAATACTTGATGAAGCGATTAGAGAAGCCGGCGAATTAAGATTTCTGCCGATAATACTAACATCTCTTACTGCAATCGGAGGAATGATGCCTATAGCACTTTCGGATAATCCTTTAATTTCTCCACTGGCAATTGTTATAATTGGCGGTTTAATTAGTTCAACATTGTTATCGAGGTTGGTTACCCCGGTCGTTTATAAACTGCTTCCGCCTAAGGTTTAAGCTAATATTTCAAAGTATTATGCTTAAATATTTTTGTGTAATTTTAATGAATTTTTTCCTGTTGTACAGGTGAGTTTCAGGCTGGCAGTATTAAAAACTTATTCTAATCCCTAAAAAATTGTTCGAAAACAATTTTGTTATCTTTAACTTTATATACACATATTTCTTGAATATTTTTCAATCCAATATTCTTCAATTCAACTTCCATCTTGAGCACAACCGAAAAATAATTTCCTGCAATTAATGGTTCCGAAAATTCTATGTTATGAAATTTTACAACGCTGTTTAAAAATCTTCGCTCCTTTTCGTGCATCTTAGCAGCCGAGATTGTTTTAGTTCCGTCAACTTCAATGCTTAAAATGTTTTTATCATAAAGCTCTATTTGTGCTTCTAAAAATTTTCCTTCTGTACAAAGTTCAATTAATCTATTTGAAATAGATTCCGTTTTCATAATATACTTTTAAGATTTTATTCTTTAATTATTAAAATTTTTATCCTAGTCAATCACTTTAAAAATTGTCAAGACATGTTGTTTAAAAATTTTTAGACTAAGACTTCCGAATTTACTTTGTGCTAAAAAAATAATGAATTAATGACTATGAATGACACAATGACCAAAGATTAGATTACATAGTGACCAATGACAATTGACTAATTAACTAACTCTCTTCTTCTGCATCAGCATATTCATTGCATCTTCAAGAGAACCTGCCGGAGTTACTTCGCCTGCATTTACAAAATAAATTTCATCTGCGTTTTCAATTGTATTTAATCGATGAGCAATAATTACTTTTGTGCTTGTCTCAGGTAGCTTTTGCAGAATATCTTCAAGAAGCTGTTCTGTAACAGTATCAATATTAGCAGTTGCTTCATCTAAAATTAAAAGTTCTGGTTCTCTTAGAATAGTTCTTATAAAAGCGATCAATTGTTTTTGTCCAAGACTAATTCCATCACCTGAAGTCTGCACTTTTGTTTCGAGTCCCGAATCAAATCTTTCAATCAATGTCTCTAGCCCGGCTTTTGTTAAAGCTTCGGTTAATTTTCCGTTTGTAAAGCTTTTATAATTTTCATTACCATATAAAATATTATCGCGGACGGTTCCAGTAAACAAAAAAGGTTCCTGCAAAATAAATCCAATCTTTTTTGTACGTTCTTCCGGGGTGTAGGATCGGATATCTTTTCCTTCGAGAGTTACTATTCCGGATGTCGGATCATATAATCTCGAAATTAAAGAAGCTGTTGTAGTTTTACCTCCGCCTGTCGGACCGACGAATGCATAAGTTTTTCCTTTTTGAAGATTGAAATTAATGTTGTGTAAAACATCCGCTCCGTTGGGATATTTAAATGAAACATGGTTAAACGAAACAATTGAAGAAGAATCAACAATATGAAGAGAATTATCTTCAATAACGGGCATATCATTTTCAAGATTCATTATAACCGAAATTCTATCCCAACCCGCAAGCGCAACCTGGAAGTTTGCCCAA
>JBJKQE010000022.1:0-3306 GCA_046705645.1 Ignavibacteriaceae bacterium
ACACAAGTCGGGTAAAAAGTGTCTGCGGATTGTTTTTTCAACTAAAGAGAGAAATGTTATCGGCTTTAATGTCTTCGGAATTAGGATGAGGCACAAAGTCTGTGAAAGCTGGATTAAAGAAAAAAAAATCGATTGGGTATGTAATGGAAAATTTACGGGATGCAAATTTCGATCCCGAATTTTACACTCATCATGAAGAAGAGATAATGAATAAATTCAACAAAGAAAATCCCGGCAATTTTATAACATTGAAGAAGAAAAAAGTATTGTCTTCAAATTAACGCTTTTATGTCTTATTAAAAATGTCATGGTTCGACTCCGCTCACCACGACATTATTTAAATATATGAAATTATAAAAGTTAATAACTAATAATTTCATCCCGAGCGAAGTCGAGGGATAAGATAAACATAAAAATTATTAATTAAACGAAATAAACTAAACTCTTTTATTAAAAATTATGACACCAATTCAAATTGAACCATCTCAGGTTTATACTGATAAAAAGAATATTGATATGATTAAGAAATTAGGATTGACATCTCTAAGCATAGGGCTATTCTTTTTCTTAATAAGCTTAACAGGAATTTCAAACAATAAACCTTTGCTGTTTTTCTTTTTAAGTTTTGGTTTAACAATTCTTGGTGCGCTTACATATTTCATCCCACAAATTAAAGAAGCTCCAGCAGGGATTAAAAATAATAATAAATTTTTCAGTAAAATTACTTACCGTGGCGCACCTGCATGGATACTGGGGATATTCTTTACCGCATTTTATATAATCTTATACTGGTTCCCATCTTACATAGAAAACTGGGTTGCTCTCGTTAATCCATTAAGCTATTGGCTTAAAGGTAAGGCAGCTGATAGATGGTTTTTATACGGATCATTTTATACTGCAGCCGTTATTGTTATGGGTATAAGAATGATGATAAAATACAGGCATAACAGATATCAAATTATCAGAACATTATCCGTAAGTTTTTTTCAGCTTGGATTTTCATTTCTCATACCCGCATTCCTTGTAAGAATGAATAAACCTGAATTTTATTTTAATTACTTTTGGCCGTTAAAGTATCAATATCTTTTCCCTGATGAAATAAGTTATCTAACACACAACAGTGCAGCTTTAGGATACTTTATGGTTTTCTGGGGAGCAGTTATGATTGTAATTGTTACTCCTATCCTTACATACTTTTTCGGTAAGCGGTGGTACTGTTCATGGGTTTGCGGATGCGGTGCGCTTGCAGAAACAGCAGGCGATCCTTTCAGGCAGAATTCGGATAAGTCGCTTAAAGCATGGAAGTTTGAACGCTGGTCGATTCATTCAGTGTTAGTTTTTATTGTCTTAACAACCGGACTTTTATGGCTGAACTCTGCATTTAAAGGAGAAATACTTGGTTCGTTATCGAACGGATTTTCAGAAGTTTACGGATTTATAATAGGTGCTGTTTTCTCCGGAATAATAGGTGTAGGTTTTTATCCAATCTTCGGAAGCAGAGTCTGGTGCCGGTTCGGATGCCCAATGGCTGCAATACTCGGGACACTTCAAAAGAAATTCTCACGATTCAGAATTACAACTAACGGCAACCAATGCATTTCATGCGGCAACTGTTCTACGTATTGCGAAATGGGCATTGATGTAAGATGGTATGCACAGCGAGGACAAAATATAATCCGTTCATCTTGTGTAGGCTGCGGAGTATGTGCGGCAGTTTGTCCGAGAGGAGTATTGAAGCTTGAAAATCTTCCGATGGCAGGAAGATATAATGAAGTTACTGATTAGTTTTTAAAATGTTAAAAATATTTTATACGAAATAAGATTTTCAACCTTCTTTTTGTTTACTGTTCGGTTTCGAAATACTAATTGGCTTTCCCTTAATGGCAGCAATTGCATATAATATCCCAATTAATATAAATCCCAAAGAAATAAGGGGAGTTAAAATAGATTTGTAATTATTAATTGATAAAAATAAACCGATTGCTCCTCCTATAATGCATATGACGGAAAAAAAGTAAGCAATCAATCTTTCGAAAAATTTTAGTTTCCTATCTTTAATCATGTTATAAAATTTATTTTTATAAAAACATAATTCATTATTTTCTTATAAGCAATAATTTTGTTATAGATAGGATAAATCCATTCAAATTTATTTTCATAAAAATTAAAATTGCCTTTCTATAAAATCTTTTATTAAATTTCAAATCAGTTAAATTTATGTATAAAACCATATTACTTTATAAGTAAAATATAAGGGGTGCTTTCTATGAAAAAATTGCAGCTATTTGATGTACCCGAAATATCTTCAATTCAAGAGATGCTGATAAAAACTGCATCAACTTATAAAAATAAGTTAGCTTTGGAAGATTTGGTGAATAATCCGATTCCAAAAGTAACATATAATCAGCTTTTGGAAAATGTTTTGAAGTTTGGAAGTGCGTTAAAAAAACTTGATTTGAGGGAGCGAACCCATATTGCTGTTATTGGTGAAAATAGAGTCCAATGGGGAATTACTTATTTAACTGCCATGATGTTTAATTATGTTATTGTACCAATAGATAAGAATCTCCATACAAATGAAGTACTTAATATTATTCATGAATCCGATGCGGAATTAATAGTTTTTTCCGAAACCTTTGCTCAAATGTTTCTAGAAAAAAGACATTCATTAAAGAAAATGAAAAATTATATCTCAATGGATCTTGAAACCGAAAAAGACGGACTTTATTCAATGAAAGAATTAATTAATAATTCCTCTGTTATTGGTGTCGATGAATTGCCGAAAATTAATCCAACCGATTTAGCAGAAATAATTTTTACTTCAGGCTCGCTGGGTAGAGCAAAAGGTGTTATGCTTTCTCAAGCTAATTTAGCTTCGAATTTAAAAGCCATGACAAGTATGATAAGGATAGTTTCGGAAGATAGATTCCTTTCGGTTCTGCCTATCCATCATACCTATGAATGTACTTGCGGTTTTATGTGTCCTCTTTTTATGGGATCATCAGTTCATTATGCCAGATCATTAAAAACTATTGTGGATGATCTTCAAAGAGTTAAAGCAACTATTTTTTTAGGAGTACCTCTTCTTTTCGATAAAATGTTTAAGGCGATATATAAATCAATTAATGATGATAAAGTAAAATCAAAAGTTGTTCCGCCTTTAATTAAAGCAACTAATATAATTGAAAAAGCCGGCTGGAAAAGTTTGAAGAAAAAAATATTTAAAGAGCTTCATGAAAAATTTGGAGGAGCAATAAGAATTTTTATTGCCGGCGGCGCTGCACCTGATCCAAAAGTTGCAAAAGG
>JBJKQE010000023.1:0-5464 GCA_046705645.1 Ignavibacteriaceae bacterium
TGAGATACGGTATCCCGGATTACAGATTGCCGCAAGACGTACTTGACAAAGAAATTAAAAGAATTGAAGATCTTGGGGTTGAAATTAGTTGTAACAAGATTATCGGTAAAGATATTCCTTATGAAGAATTGCAGAAAAATTTTGATGCAATATTTGTAGGTATCGGCGCTCATAAAGGAAAACTTTTGGGCATACCTAACGAGAACGCTTCAAATGTATTTACGGGAACTGAATTTCTTAATAAAATTAATTGCGGCGAACTAATTGAAGTCGGAAATAAGGTGTTGGTTGTCGGCGGAGGAGATACTGCAATAGATGCCGCCCGTGTTTCAAGAAGATTAGGTGCGGATGTAACAATTGTTTACAGAAGAACAAGAAAAGAAATGCCGGCAATTGAAGAGGAAATTGTCGGTGCCGAAGAAGAAGGTGTTATCCTGGAATTCCTGGCAGCACCGGTTGAGTTTGAAAAAGAAGGGGAAAAAATAACAAAAATGAAATGCCAGCGAATGGAATTGGGAGAGCCTGACGAATCGGGTAGACGAAGACCAGTTCCGATTCCCGATTCGTATTTTTATTTAGATGCAACAACAGTAATCGCAGCCATTAGTCAAGAACCGAATTTTGACGGATTGGACATTCTCCATGAAGGAAAGGACTGGATTAAAACGGATAAAGATCTCTTAACAAAGGTTCCAAATACTTTTTCCGGCGGTGATGATATTGAACTCGGTTTAGTGACTATAGCAATCTTTAATGGTAGAAAAGCTGCCGAAGCTATTCACAACCGGTTTCAGAATATCCAGGCTGAACCTGAATACAAGCCCCCCGTAATTACACATGACAAAGTCATATTAAGCTATTATGAAAGTAAGCTTAGAAATGAACCGTTCAAGCTTAAATCTGAAGAAAGACTGAAGGATTTAAATCTTGAAATTACTTCTACATTAACCGAAGAACAGGTAATTGAAGAAGCTAAAAGGTGCATGAGCTGCGGTTCATGTTTTGACTGCGGAACTTGCTGGAGTTATTGTCAGGACCAAGCTATTGTAAAACCGGTTATCAGACACGAAGCGTACAAGTTTAAGCTGGATTTTTGTAAAGGTTGTAACAAATGTGCCGAGAATTGTCCCTGCGGCTATATTGAAATGAAATGAATGTCAATAAATAAAATATTTATCTAACTATAATAAATAGGAAATATTATGCCAATCTTTGAATATGAAACACTTAAAATTGAAGTTGATGAAGACGGTTTCATGCAGAAGCCTGAAGAATGGAACGAAGAAGTAGCTAAAGCATTAGCTACAACTGAAGACGTTACCGAAATGACGGAAGCGCATTGGAAAATCGTTTATTACCTCCGTGAATATTATAAGAAGTTCGGTATTGCGCCGATGATTCGAAAAGTCTGTAAGGAAACAGGATTTACATTAAAGGAAATATATGAATTATATCCGTCCGGACCGGCTAAAGGCGCATGTAAAGTTGCCGGCTTAACTAAACCAACCGGCTGCGTATAATTAAATATCTTGTTAAGCTTTGTTTTCTAACTAGAAAAGGAAGTTTAATACATATTATTTAGAAAGTTTAAATAACCGTTGGTTTTTAATTCTCGGATGGAATGACGACTTAAGAATTAATTGGAAAATAGTGAGTTAGTTCTTTCCAATTCCTAAAGAGTAAATTGATATTTATGATTAGAGAACTAATAAAAAATAAAAAGTCCGTTATTATTGATAATTGGATCCGGTCAATTTATGAGACGTATCCTTTGGAGACTTCTAATTTTTTAAGAGATCAAAAAAATAGGTTTAGCAATCCGGTTGGTCATGCAATAGCTGATAGTGCTGAAAAAATTATGAATGTATTGATTGAGGGATTTGATTTGCAAAAGATAAAAATATTGCTGCAAGATCTAATTAAAATTAGAGCAGTTCAGGATTTCTTACCCTCACAGGCAGTTGCTTTTATTTTTCTTCTAAAGAGTTCCATTCTTTCAGTGCTGAAAACTGAGATAAAAAATGAAAATATCATTGAAGAGTTTTTAACGTTTGAATTGCAAATTGACAGCGCAGCTATGGCTGCATTTGATGTATATATGGAAGCAAGAGAAAAAATATTTCAGATTCGAATAAATGAATTAAAATCAAAGTCATTAAATATAATTGGCTGAAGTTGAACGATTATTCTTTACCGAATGTAGCCTCAGTCGTAATAATTATTGTTTTATCGTTTTCCATTGAATATTGGTAACGCATCTTGAAAGAAGGAAATTTTAATGAACATTCTTTTTTCGTTAATTGCAGTTCTGATGCTGATTGTCTTGGCTATAATTGGCGCCGGCACAATTAAACTGGATTTACTATTTGGTGTAATTATACCTTATGCTGCAATTACAACTTTTATTATTGGAATAATATATCGAGTATCCAAATGGGCTAAATCACCTGTCCCTTTTCGCATACCTACAGTGGCCGGTCAGCAAAAATCTCTTCCATGGATAAAAAACAGTAAGCTGGAAAATCCTAGTACAATCCTGGGTGTAATAGGAAGAATGGCGCTTGAGGTTTTATTTTTTCGAACATTATTCAGAAATACAAAAACCGAATTACATAACGGTTCAAAGTTGGCTTACGGCAGCAACAAGTATTTATGGCTGGGGGCATTAGTTTTCCATTGGTCATTGCTAATAATTTTTCTGAGACATTTTAGAATTTTTATGGAACCCATTCCCGCGTTTGTTATTGCACTTCAGAATATTGATGGCTTTTTCCAGATAGGAGTTCCGGTTTTATATGTTACCGATGTGTTGATTTCTGTTGCTTTATTATACTTGATATTTAGGAGGATTATCGATCCGAAAATAAAATATTTATCGTTAGCGTCCGATTACTTCCCTCTATTTTTAATATTAAGTATAGCAACCACCGGAATTTTAATGAGATACTTCGATCGAGTCGATATTGTTAACATAAAAGAATTAGCCGTCGGATTGTTCAGCTTTCATCCGACAGTGCCGGAAGGAATCGGAGTTTTATTTTATATACACTTGTTTCTTGTATGCACATTAATAGCATACATACCCTTTAGTAAGCTGCTTCACATGCCTGGAATTTTTCTTTCACCCACAAGAAATCTTGCTAATAACAATAGATCTAAAAGGCATGTAAATCCGTGGAATTATCCTGTAAGCATGCATACTTATGAAGAGTATGAAGATGAATTCAGAGAAAAAATGAAAGATGTGGGTTTACCGGTAGAAAAGGAATAGATATGGCTGAAGAGAAATTAAAACCAGAAGAAATTATAGGTAAAATTAATTACAAACCTGAAAAAAAAGATTGGTTAAATCCGTCAGTTGAATTTAGGCGCGGCGTCTTTAATTATGGCGGGGTCCCTAAAAGCGTTGAATATTTAAAACAGCCTAACCCCAGAAAATGGGAACCAACCGATAATGACTGGCAATTACCCGAAAATTGGAAACAAATTATTCTTGAAGGACTCAAAGATAGATTAAATAAGTTCCGGTCACTAAAAATTTTCATGGATATCTGTGTCCGTTGCGGTGCTTGTGCGGATAAATGCCACTACTTCATTGGTTCTGGAGATCCCAAAAATATGCCTGTCGTAAGAGCAGAACTTTTGAGGTCTATATACCGAAATGATTTTACTCTGGCCGGAAAAATCTTAGGAAAATTTGTCGGCGCTAGAGAACTAACGGTTGATGTAATTAAAGAGTGGTTTTATTATTTCTTTCAGTGTACTCAATGCAGACGTTGTTCGGTTTTTTGTCCTTACGGAATCGATAATGCTGAAATAACAGTGCTGGTTAGGGAACTACTTAATCTAATAGGTATAAACATTGACTGGATCATTACGCCTGTTGCAAACAGTTTTAGAACAGGAAATCATTTGGGAATTCAGCCGCATGGTTTTAAAGACAGTATTGATTTTGCAGTCGATGAATTGGAATCAATTACCGGAGTTAAAGTTGATGCACCGATAAATAAGAAGGGTGCGGAAGTTCTATTCATAACTCCTTCCGCAGATTATTTCGGATCACCGCATTATTATACTTTACTCGGATATTTAGCTTTGTTTCACGAAATTGGCTTGGATTATACATGGAGTACTTACGCTTCCGAAGGAGGAAACTTCGGTTCATTTATTTCTCATGATTTGATGAAAAGTTTAAATGCTAAAATGTATGCTGAGGCAAAGAGGCTCGGAGTAAAATGGATATTGGGAGGAGAATGCGGACATATGTGGAGAGTAATAAATCAATATATGGATACAATGAACGGACCGGCCGATTTTCTTGAAGTTCCTGTTTCACCAATAACAGGAACAAAGTTTGAAAATACAAAGTCAACTAAAATGGTACACATTTGTGAGTTTACCGCAGATCTTATTAAAAATAATAAAATCAAACTTGATAAAGACCGTAACAATCACCGCAGAATTACATTTCATGATTCTTGTAATCCTGCCCGTGCAATGGGACTAATTGAAGAGCCTCGTTATATAATTAAAAACGCATGTAATTATTTCTTTGAAATGCCTGAGAATACTATTAAAGAACAAACATTCTGTTGCGGAAGCGGGGCCGGACTCGGAACCGATGAGAATTTTGAAATGAGGATGAGAGGCGGTTTACCAAGAGCTAATGCGGTAAAATATGTTAAAGAAAAAAACAATGTTAATTTCCTCGGCTGCATTTGTGCAATCGACAAGGCTACACTTCCTCCTCTTATGGATTATTGGGTAGGCGGTGTTGATGTCGGCGGTATTCATGAGCTGGTCGGAAATGCTTTGATAATGAAAGGCGAAAAAGAAAGAACAACTGATTTGCGTGGAGAGCCCTTAGTGATGCCAAACTTGGAAGTTGCCAAATAAAATATTCTGATTTTTAAGGATAATTTGTATGTATGACGCCGGAAAAATAATAATAGGTTTAATAATCTTTGTAGGATTTTTTACTTCACCAATCTGGTATGATGTATCAAATGGAAAAACAGCTCTTAAAGAACCGGAACTGGTTTTACCAAAACTTGAAAGCCAAAAAGAGTGTGTGGGAACCAAACAATTTATGAGAGATAATCATATGATCTTGTTGAATGATTGGAGAAATGAAGTAGTTAGAAATGGGGAAAAAACATATACATCTTATACTCACAAAAATTTTAACATGAGTCTCGAAAAAACATGTCTTAATTGTCATTCTGACACTAAACAATTTTGCGATCAATGCCATAATTATTTGGGAGAATCTCCTTATTGCTGGGATTGTCATATTGAAAATCAAGGACCGGAGAAAAGATAATGAATAAAAGTAGAAGAAATTTTTTAAAAATAGCCGGGATTGCTGCTCTTGGTGTTACTGCCGATAAGTTTGTTGATGTACGGGCTCAGGATACTGCAAAAGAAGTTATAAAGAAGACAGTCTATGACGGGAAAAAAGTAG